>DASWWB010000763.1:0-8810 GCA_036406115.1 Herpetosiphonaceae bacterium | reverse complement strand
GCTGATCCGGGTCGCGCGGGCGACAGGCCTGCTGGGCGCGCGGACCATCCTGGTCGGCATCCGGCCCGAGGTGGCGCAGACGCTGGTCACGCTCGGCGTCACCTTCGATGCGATCGGCACCGCCGCCACCCTCCAAGAAGGCCTCGACCTCGTCCGCTCCGCCGGTTAAACGCCGACGCCCGGCTGTATGCCGGGCGCCGGGAAGCGGGCGGGATTAGGATGCGCGACCCTCGCCGCGCAGCGCGTACTCCAATCCGCTTTGCAGATCGCGGCGCGTCACCACGCTGCGGAAATCCAGGCCCAGGCTCGCCACGGCGTGGGCGCTCTCGGCGCGCATGCCGACGAGGACGGTCTCGGCGCCGAGCAGCCGCACGCTCTTGATCAGCTCCATTAGCACCGAGGCGACATAGGTGTCGATCCCGGCGACGCCGGTCACATCGAGCAGCACCAGGCGGGCGCGCTGGCGATGGACCGACGCCAGCAGATCGTCGCGGATCAGCTGCGCCCGCTCCTCGTCGATGGCGCCGACCAGCGGCAGGGCCAGCACCCCGGCGGCGACGGGCAGCACCGGCACCGTCATCTCGCGGATGGTGGCGCTGCTGCGCCGGAGCCGATCCAGCGCCTCCTGCATCTCGCGCGTCCGCTCGCGCACCCGATCCTCCAGGCCGGCCCGGGCCTGCTCCAGCTCGCCGGTGCGGCCGAGCAGCGAGCTGATCAGCCGGGCGTGGCCTTGGGCCGCAAGATAGGCCAAAACCGCGACCACGCCGTAGTAGATGGCGAATGTGATGAAGCGGAACAGGATATTCGAGAACAGCGGGCTGTGCTCGCCGCCGAAGTACATAATCAGCGAGGAGAGATAGGCCAGCGCGCCGTAGACATAGCTCCAGCGCGGCGCAAGCAGCAGCGTGGCGCCGACAATCGGAATAAAGAGGACATAGGGCGCGCTGCTGCCGGCGCCGTGGACCAGGCCGGCCAGCGTCATCGTGACGAGGACGCCGCCGAACAGCGCGTGGGTGGCGGGCTCCAGCTTGCCGGCGCGGGCCAGGATCCACGAGCCGGCGATCAGCGCCAGCAGCGCGGCGATCGACCACAGCAGCGAGTCGCGGGTCGCCGACGATGTGAAGAATGTCAGCAGCAGCACCAGGAGCGTGCCCGAGGCCACAACGCCGACAGCATTGATGATCTGCAAGATGGTCAGCCGCCGCTGACGCTCATCGTTCCAAAGCGATGAGGCTGCGGCATCGGCGGGGGGCGGGGATTGGTCCACGGCAGGCTCGTTTCTGTCTAGCTGCGGAGGCAGCGCCGCGCAGGGCGAGCACAAACGCTCAGCGCCGGCGAAGGCATCATCTGCCCCAGCCTACCAGCCGAACCTTACCTGATGATTTACCAAGCCGCTCGCTTCCGCGGCAAAGCCCCGGCGCCGCGCAGGATTCTGCGCGGCGCCGGGCGCGAAACCGGGCGGATCAGCGAGCGGCGGCGGGGGCGACCTCGTCGGCGACGACCGGGAACTGCTCCAGGCCGCGGATCAGCATGCTCTGGCGATAAGTCAGCTGCTCGGCGGGCACGGCCAGCCGCAGCCCGGGCAGCCGCCGCAGCAGCGTCCCGATCGCGACCTGGCCCTCCAGGCGGGCCAGCGGCGCGCCCAGGCAGTAGTGGATGCCGTGGCCGAACGCGACGTGGTGCTTGATCTGGCGGGTGATGTCGAGCTCGTCAGGGTTCTCAAAGATCTCCGGGTCGCGGTCGGCGGAGTTGATGATCACCAGCACGCGCTCGCCGCGCCTGATGAGCTGATCGCCCCAGGCCACGTCCTCGCGGGCGAAGCGCATGGTCGAGGTCTCGACCGGCCCGTCGAAGCGCAGAAGCTCCTCGACCGCGTTTTTGATCAGCTCGGGCTGGGCCTTGAGCAGCGCCAGCTGCCCGGGGTTGGCGAGCAGGGCCAGGACGCCGTTGGCGATCAGGTTGACGGTCGTCTCGTGGCCGGCGACGATCAGCAGGAAAATCATCGCCATCAGCTCCTGCACGTCGAGCCGGTCGCCCTGCTCCTCGGCTTGGACCAGCAGCGAGACCAGATCGTCGCGCGGCTCGGCCCGGCGGCGCTCAATCAGCTGGTAGATGTAGCCGCCGAAGGCCTGCATCGCCTGCATGCGAAGCGGCTCGTTGGGCAGCATCGTGTCGCCGTTGACCATCACATTCGACCAAACGCGGAACTGCTCGCGGTCCTCGTGGGGCACGCCGAGCATCTCGGAGATCACCGTGATCGGCAGCGGGAAGGCGTAGGCGTCGAGCAGGTCGAAAGGCTCGCCGGCGGGCAGGGCGTCGATCAGCTCGTCGGCGATCTGCTGGATGCGGGGGCGCAGGGCCTCGATCCGGGCCGGCGTGAAGCCGCGCGCCACCAGCGAGCGCAGGCGGGCGTGGTCCGGCGGGTCGATGAACAGCATGTTGCGATGGGCGAAATCGCTGAGGCCGCCGACCGGCATCGTGGCCAGCTGCTCGGGCGTCATCGCGTTGCGGAAATTCTTGGCGAAGCGCTCGTCCTTGAAGATCGCGACCACGTCTTCGTAGCGGGTCACCAGCCAGAGCGGATCGCCGTTGGGCAGGCTGGCCTTGAAGATCGGCGCCTCCGCGCGGAGCCGGGCGTAGGTGGCGTAGGTGTGCGGCTTGGCCGCCGCGCTCGTGATATCGAGTTGCTCGCGAACTGTCATGCACCCCTCCTTGGGCAGATCAGATTCCGCGACACCTGCCGCGTAAGCGACAGCGTGTCGTGCAAAAAAACGCTATCATGCGAGGCGGCGCGGCGTCAATCAGCAAGCCGGCGCGAATGTCGCCTAAGCGACAAGGAGGGAAAAATGACGCAGAACGGGGCGGGGGGCGACCTGCGGGTGCGGCGCACGCGGCGGCTGCTGCACGCGGCGCTGATCGAGCTGACGGGGGAAAAAGGCTTCGCCGCCGTGACGGTCGGCGACATCAGCGAGCGGGCGATGGTCAACCGCGCGACCTTCTACCGCCACTACCAGGACAAATACGACCTGGTCATGGCGGTGCTGCGCGACGTGCTGTCGGAGCTGTCGGGGCTGGAGCACGACCCGCTGGCGGTGCCGGCCGACGAGCCGATGCCGGCGCTGTTGCACCTGTTCGAGCACATTGCCGGCCACGCGGCCTTCTACCGCGGCCTGGTCAGCGGCGAGTCCTTCCCGCTGCTGGAGCGCCCGATCCGCGAATACGTCGGCCAGCTGCTGGGGCGGCGCCTGGCCAATCTCAACTACGACCCGGAGCGCTCGCGGCTGCCGTTCGACCTGTGCCTCCACGCCATGGTCAGCACCGTGATCGGCATGATCACCTGGTGGCTGGAGCGCGGCATGCCCCACAGCCCGCGCCACATGGCGCTCTGGCTGCCGCAGGTCAACATGCTGGGGATGCACTACTGCCTTGGCGTCGAGGGCACCGCGCCCTAGCCGGCGGCGAGCAGGTGGCGCCGGGCCAGCGCCCGAATCAGATCGTGGAGCCGCCAGCGGGCGCTGGCCGGATCGTAGCGGAGCAGATTGTGCCGCAGCAGCGCGTGGAGCGAATCTTCCCCATCCTCGCCCTGGCCGATCGTCGCCAGCCCCAGGCTGATATCGAAATCGCCGGCCAGAACCGACAGGCGGCGCAACGCCTCCTGCGCCGCCGCCGGCAGCGCGGCGTAGCTCAGCTCCAGCGAGGCGCCCACGTCCAGCAGCGGGTCAGCGGGATCGCGGAGCGCCGCCAGCCGATGCTCGATCGCCGCCAGCTGGCGAAGATACTCGTCAACCGCCAGGTTGGGATTAGTGCGGAGCAGCGCGCCGGCGATGCGCAGCGCCAGCGGCAGGCATCCGACCGCCGCCGCCGCCTGGGCCGCCTGCTCAGGCGTCAGGCGGGCGCACAGCCCGCGCCGCAGCAGCGCCGCCTCGGCCGCCGGCAGCGGATCAAGCTCGACGCTGGCGAGGCCCGGCAAGGTCCAGCGCTGGCGGGTCGTCGCCAGCAGCGCGCAGCCCTGGGGCGGGACAAGCGGGCGGACCTGGGCGGCGTCGCGGGCGTCGTCGGCGATGAGGAGCAGCCGCTTGCCAGCGAGCGCTGAGCGAAACAGCGTTTCCAGCGAGCCAAGATCGTCGGGCAGGCGATCGGCGTCGGTCACGGCCCGGATCACCGTTTGCAGCGCCAGCTCGGGCGCGAGCGGCGCCGCCTGGGTGCCGCGCAGCTTCACCGCCAGCTGGCCGTCGGGGAAATCGTCGCGCAGCCGCTGGGTGGCGAGCGCGGCCAGCTCGGTTTTGCCGGCGCCGGCCATGCCGTGGATGGCCGCCAGCGCCGGGCCGGCGCCGTCCGCGCGGCGCAAGGCGGCGACGATCAGCTCCAGCTCCGCGGCGCGGCCGACGAAATCGCCGACCGGCGGGCGGAGGGGCAACGATGGCCGCCGGACCGGCGCCGCAGCCTCGGCCGCCGCGTTGAGATGGAGCGCGACGCTCTGGATGAGGGCGCGCTGCTGGCGGGCGAAGGTGGTGGGATGGATGTGGAGCAGCGCGGTGTAGGCCGCCACGCCGGCGCCGGGATGGTCGAGCAGCGCGACGAGGACGGCCCGCTGTTTGTCCTTGAGCGGCAGCTGGCGGAGCTGATCGTACAGCCCGGCCAGGCCGCCGGCGGCGGCGATCACGCCGCGCCAGGGCTCCTTCTCCACCAGCCGGTGCGGATGCTGGAGCAAATCCTCGACGCGATCTTCAGTCCATTCAGGCGCAGCACTCATAGCAACGGGCCTCGGCGACAATCAGACAGGGGCGAGCCGGCGCGCTGCCGGCTCGCGCGGGACCAGCGGACCGGCCGCTCACTCCTTCGGCAGCCGCACCAGCAGCGACTCGCCGGTCATCTCGGGGGCTTTGGCCAGGCCGAGCAGATCGAGGACCGTGGGGGCGACGTCGGCCAGCCGGCCGCCGGGGCGCAGCGCGACGCTGGCGGTGTCAAGGCCGGCGCCGGGCGGGGCGACCAGGATGCAGGGCACCGGGTTGGTGGTGTGGGCGGTGTGCGGCCCGCCGGTCTCCGGGTCGATCATCTGCTCGGCGTTGCCGTGGTCGGCGATCAGCACGGCGACGCCGCCCTTGGCGTGGAGCGCCGGCATGATCTCGCCCATCCAGCGGTCGACGGTTTCGCAAGCCTTGACCACCGCCGGGATGACGCCGGTGTGGCCGACCATGTCCGGGTTGGCGAAATTGACGATAAACAGATCGTACTGCTCGCTCTCGATCGCCTCCAGCAGCTTGCCGGCGACGCCGGCGGCGCTCATCTCGGGCTGCAAATCGTAGGTCGCCACCTTGGGCGAGGGCACCAGCGCCCGGTCCTCGCCGGGATAGGGCTCCTCGCGGCCGCCGTTCATGAAAAAGGTGACGTGGGCGTATTTCTCGGTCTCGGCGCTGTGGTACTGGCGCAGGCCGGCGGCGGCGACCACGCTGGCCAGCGGGGCGGTGATGTAGTGGGGCGGGAAGGCGACCGGCAGCGCGAAGCTGGCGTCGTACTGGGTCATCGTCACATAGACCAGATCGCGCAGCTGCTCCTGGCGCTGCCAGATCGTGTCCGGCACTGCCAGGCCCTGGGCCTGCTGCTGGCCGTACCACTGGACGATCATCTCGTTCAGATCGGGCTGGGTGAAGGCGCGGGTGATCTGGCGGACGCGATCGGCGCGGAAATTGAAGCAGATCACGGCGTCGCCGTCGGCGATGCGCGGCAGCGGGACGCCGTCCGGCCCCAGGATCACGGTCGGCTCGATGAACTCGTCGCCGCGCGGGTCGCGGGCGTAGGATTCGAGAATCGCTGCCGAGGCGCTGGGCGCCTGGCGGCCGACCCCGGCGACCAGGGCGTCGTAGGCCAGGCCGATGCGCTCCCAGCGCTTGTCGCGGTCCATCGCGAAGTAGCGGCCGATCACGCTGGCGACCTTGCCAGCGCCGGCGGCAGCCGCCGACGCCTCAAGCGACTGCATGAACGCCAGCCCGCTCTGGGGCAGCGTGTCGCGGCCGTCCATGAACGCGTGGACGTAGACCTCGCTCAGCCCGTGGTCGGCGGCCAGCTTGAGCAGCGCCGCCAGGTGCGTGTCGTAGGCGTGGACCCCGCCGGAGCCGGCCAAGCCGATCAGATGGAGGCGCGAGCCGTTGGCCTTGACGTGGGCCAGGGCCTGGGCGAAGGCCTGGTTGGCGAAAAACGCGCCGTCGCTGATCGCCAGGCTGATGCGGGTCGAGTCCTGGTTGACGATTAGGCCGGCGCCGATATTGAGGTGGCCGACCTCGCTGTTGCCGATCTGGCCGGGCGGCAGGCCGACATCGAGGCCCGAGGCGTTGAGCTGCGTGAAGGGCGAGGCGAGCGCCCAGCCGTCCACGTTGGGCGTGTCGGCGAGGGCCACGCCGTTGCCGGGGCCGGGCGGCGCGATGCCCCAGCCGTCCAGGATAATCAGCGCGACCGGCTGACGATTCGACATGATCCAGCTCCTTTCAAAGCCAACGGCGTTGGACGCGCCGTGCGATTGACTCTATAATCTGCGCGACAGCAAAACCGTGGTGATTGTATGCGATTGTTCGACCTGGCGCGCGAGCAGGCACGGCGCCGCCCCGATCTTACCGCCTTTATGCTTCTGGTGCCAATCCTGCTCATGGCCGCCGCGCTGCGCGGCATCCACCGGGCCGACTGGGACAGCTTCCTGCCGCTGATCCACCCTGACGAGTACCACGTCGGCGACCAAGTGACGACGGCGCTGCGGGTGCCGGACTCCTTCGCCGCCTATCTGCGCTCCGAGTGCCCGACGGCGCCGGGCGCCGACGCGCTGATCGCGCCGCAAAACCCCAAAGCGCCCCTCGACGAGCAATACCCCTCGGCGGCCAGCGGCTGCAACTCGCTCAATCCGCGCAACCTGCCCTGGGCGCGCACCCACGTCTACGGCTCGCTGCCCACGACCCTGGTGCGGGTGGCGGCCGAGCTGCGCTACGCCGGCGACGAGACCATCGACAGCAACGAGATCATCGAGACCGGCCGGCTGGCCTCGACCTGGGCCGACCTGCTGAGCATCGGGCTGCTCTTTCTGATGGGCCGGCGGCTGGCGGGGCGGCGCGTCGGGCTGCTGGCGGCGCTGCTCTACGCCTGGACGCCGTTCGCCATCCAGCAGGCCCACTTTTTCACCGTCGACAGCCAAGCGGCGGCCTACGGCCTGCTCACGCTGTGGTTCTGTCTGCTGCTGGCCGACGGCGGCGGCCGGGGCGCGGCGCTCGGCGCCGGCGTCGGCCTGGGGCTGGCGGCCTCGTCCAAGATCAACATGGCGGCGCTGGCAGTGATTGTCGCGATGGCGGCGCTGCAAGCGGGCTGGCGCGAGACGCTGCCGTTCGACGACGACGAGTGGCACCCGCTGGAGCTGCTCGACCGGCTCTGGCGCTCGACCCTGGCGTCGTTCGGCAGGCTGATGATCGCCGGCGCGGCGACGGCGATCACCGTGCGCTTCGCCATGCCGGATATCTTCGTCGGCAGCTCGCTGCTGGACCTGCGGCTGGACGGACGCTTCCTCCAGGCGCTGGAGAACGCCCGCGAGACCGCCTCGGGCGTGGTGGATTTCCCGCCGTCGCACCAGTTCGCCAACCGCGCGCCCTGGCTCTACGACTGGATCAACATGGTGCGCTGGGGCATGGGCGTGCCGCTGGGGCTGGCGGCCTGGGGCGGCTGGGCGGCGGCTGGGATCGGCCTGCTGCGCGGCAAGCTCAGGCGCTGGCTGCCGCTGTGGGCCTGGGTCGGCTTTTACTTCTGGTGGCAGGGCGGCCAGCCGATCAAG
This sequence comes from Herpetosiphonaceae bacterium, assembly GCA_036406115.1. GTDB lineage: Bacteria > Chloroflexota > Chloroflexia > Chloroflexales > Herpetosiphonaceae > DASWWB01. The sequence goes on along the minus strand of DASWWB010000763.1, from coordinate 1,006 downwards.
CCGATGCGCTACCATCTGCCGATCTACGGGCTGCTGGCGCTGTTCGGCGCCTGGGCGCTGCTCAAGCTGATCGAGCTGGGCCGGGCCGCCGAGCGGCCGCTGCTGTTCCGCCGCGCGCCGCTCGGCCGCATCGCCGCCGGGCTGGCGCTGGCGGTGACCGCCTCGACGATCCTCTGGGGCTGGGGCTACAGCCGGATCTACACCAAGCTCAACCCGCGGGCCGCCGCCGCCGACTGGGCCCGCCGCAACATCCCCGCCGGCGCGCGGATCAGCTCCGAGTCGTGGGACGTGGGCATCTACAATCTGGATGCGAGCATCTGGCCTAACCGTAACACCGAGCTGCATCCGGCGGGCAAAGAAGACAGCCGCGAGAAAATCTCCGAGCTGGTCCTGAGCCTCAACAATCTCGATTATGTCGCGCTGACATCCAATCGCTCCTACGGCTCGCTGCCCCAGCTGCCGCTGCGCTTCCCGGCCACGCTCAACTACTACCGGGCGCTGTTCGACGGCTCGCTGGGCTTCGAGCAGGCTGCCGACTTCACCTCATTCCCGAGCTTCCTGGGCATCCCGGTCAACGACGAGCGGGCCGATGAATCCTGGAGCGTCTACGACCATCCCCGGGTGACGATCTTCCGCAAGACCGAGGATTGGTCGGCGGAGCGGGCCTACCGGCTGCTGACGGCGGGCGTCAACTTCGAGGAGATCTACCAGCTCAAGCCGATCGACATCTCGCCGGTGCCGACAGCGCTCCAGCTTCCCGCCAGCCAGTGGCCGGCGGTGCGGGACGGGGGCGGCTGGGCCGAGACGCTGGCGGGCGCCGCCAACCGGCTGCCGCTGCTGGCATGGATCGTCGTTGTCGAGATTCTGGGGCTGGCGGCCTGGGGCTGGCTGTGGCGCTGTCGGCTGCCGCTGCCCGACCGCGGCCTGGGGCTGGCGCGGATCGCCGGCCTGCTGGCCTTCGCCTGGCTGGCCTGGCTGCCGGGCGGACTGGGGCTGGCGGCGCTCG
>DASWWB010000762.1:0-2448 GCA_036406115.1 Herpetosiphonaceae bacterium | reverse complement strand
GCCGGGCGGCCGCAGGCTCCAAGCCCGCCAGCGCCGCCAGCAGCTCGGCCTCGGCGCCGGCGAAACGAACCAGCGCGACGGGAACGGAATCGTACAAATTAGCCCCCTCGAGGGCGCGGATATCGCGGATAGCAAGCATGGAGACCTCGGCTGCAAGCGGGTGGGTTCGCGCTCATTGTAGCAGAATGCGCGCCCCACCCAGCCGCCTGCGCCCCGAAGCGGCGGGAACCATCCGGGGCCGCCGGCGGTCTTTTCGCAGCCGCACTGACAGGAGGTTCGCATGTATCAAACCCCCGCCCTGGACCTGCCGCCGCGCCGCCTGCCGATCATCGCCGCCGCCTTCGTCATCGCCTGCCTGTGTTTCGGCGCCACGCAAGCATTGATCAGCGCGACTGACGATGTGCCCCTGCGCTTGCTCATCATCCCCCCTGCGGCGATCGCCATCACCTACGCGATCCTTGCAGCGTACCTGGAAGCCTCGGGCGCTTATGAGAAAGACCCGGCGCTCGGCGGCCTGGCGTTCATCGTTTGCCCGATCATCAGCGGCGCGCTGGCGGCAGGATTGTTGCTGGCCGCGCAACTGAACCGCTACGATCACTATCAGCCCATCCTCGCCCCGCCGACGCTGCGCAACCGGCTGGCACTGCTAATACTGAACCATTTCAGCCTGTTTGCCATCCTGCCGTGGCTGGCGGGGCTGGCGATCGCGCTGTTCTGCGGGCTGCGGCGCCGCCAAGCGCAGCCACCGGCCATCGCCCATGGGCTGGCAGATCAGTTGGGGCCGGCGCCGGGGGACGAAGCGGCCTAGGGGCCGCGTTTTGCGCTTTGGCGCCAGGCGTGCTATCTTTAGCCCAACTGTAATCGAATACCGGCCGCTAGGGGAGCCGCGAGGCTGAGATTCCGACCATCGGAAAAAACCCTGGAACCTGATCTCGATCATTCGAGCGGAGGAAAGCGGGCGAGACCATCGCGATCCCGCCCTGCGCGGGGTTTTTCATGCCCGGCCTCCTAGCGCGCCGCCCAACACCGGAGGATGGACATGCAGGGACGGACACGATGGATCAACGCGCTGGCGCTGGGGCTGCTGCTCCTGCTGGCGGCGTGCGGCGAGCAAACCCCGACCAGCGCCCCCGCGGCGGCCACAGCGACCACCAGCGCCGCGCCCACCGACCAGGCAGCGGGCCAGGCCACCCCGGCCGCCGCGACCGCCACGACCGCCAGCGGCGCCGCCAGCCAGCCCTTCGCCGGCCAGACGCTGACGCTCGTCACCCACGACAGCTTCGCCATCGGCGGCGAGGTGATCAGCGGCTTCGAGGAGCTGACCGGGGCTAAGGTGCAAATCCTCCAGGCCGGCGACGCCGGCGAAGCGCTCAACAAGAGCATCCTAGCCAAGGGCGCGCCGCTCGGCGATGTGTTCTTCGGCGTCGACAACACCTTCCTCAGCCGCGCCCTGGGCGAGGGCATCTTCGAGGCCTACGCGCCGCAGGGCCTGGATCAGATTCCCGCCGAGCTGAAGCTCGATCCCGAAAACCGGCTGATTCCCATCGACTACGGCTATGTCAATCTGAACTACGACAAGGCCGCCCTGGCCAAAGCCGGCCTCCAGCCGCCCGCCGACCTGCGCGACCTCGCCAAGCCGGAGTGGAAAGGCAAGCTTGTGGTCGAGAACCCAGCCAAATCCTCGCCGGGCCTGGCGTTCCTGCTGGCGACCATCGACCACTTCGGCGAGAGCGGCGACTACACCTGGAAGCAGTTCTGGGCCGATCTCAAGGCCAACGAGGTCAAGGTCGCCGACGGCTGGAGCGACGCCTACTACAACGATTTCGCCGGCGGCGGCGCGAGCGGGGCCTACCCGCTGGTGGTCAGCTACGCCACCAGCCCGGCGGCGGCGGTGATCTTCAGCGATCCCAGGCTGAGCGACGCGCCGACCGGCAACATCCTGGTCCCGGGCGGCGTGTTCCGCCAGATCGAGTTCGCCGGCATCTTGCAGGGGACGAAAAACCCGGAGCTGGCCAAGGCCTGGATGGACTACATGCTCGGCGAGCGCTTCCAGGGCGACATCGGCGGCCAGATGCTGGTCTACCCGGCGCTGCCCAAGGCCCAGGTCCCGCCGGAGTTCGCCTCGTTCGCCCAGGTGCCGGAGCAGTACGCCAAGCTCACGCCCGAGCAGATCGCCAGCGGCCGCGACGCCTGGCTGGAGCAGTGGGCCGATGTGATGGCCCAGTAGGCTGCGCGGGGCCGGCGGGGATGGTTCCGCGCCGGCCCCGCCCGTCGGAGCGACGCCCATGCGACGGATCATCCGCCCCATCCTGCTCAGCTTGCCGGTGCTGTTTTTGGCGCTCTTTTTCCTGTTCCCGCTGGGGGCGATCATGCAGCGCGCGCTGCTCCCGGGCGGCGAGCTGGCGCTGGACGCGCTGACCGGCCTGTTCACCCGCGAGCGCTACCGGC
>DASWWB010000761.1:0-12943 GCA_036406115.1 Herpetosiphonaceae bacterium | reverse complement strand
ATCCACAACGTCCTCCTTTGATTCGTATGCTCTCGGTGGCGCCATGCTAGCAAGCCCGGCAGCCTCCGATCAACCGACCTCAGCCCGAGCGCCGCTGCGTCTCCGGGCGCCAGCCGCTCAGCCCCATGCTAGCAACGGCCTGTGACATGGGCTGACGCCTGGAACCAACGGCGGCCGCCTGCGTTAGATAGGCATCCGCTTCCTAGTGAGAGAGGTTGTATGCGTTTCTGCTTGCCATTGCTGCTCATCCTGTTGGCCGTTGGCTGCGGGCCGGCCGCGCCGCCCGTTGCCGAGACCCCGCCGCCCGCCACCGCGATCCCGCCGTCGCCCACGCCCGCCATGCCTGTCGTCCTCTTTCCGGCCGTTCCCCCGCTGCAAACCTACCCCGAGGGCCAGCGCCACGACGGCTACGATATCTCCCAGGATTACCGGGAGGGCGCGTTCTCGCTGCTGTGGACGCCGCTCGAATGGATCAAGGCCGAAGGGGCGCCGATCCCCTATGTGTTCGCCCCCAAGCGCGTGCCGGAGCCGCTGGCGCAGCGCGTCGCCGAGATCGAAGCGCTGGCCGGCCGCGCCGAGCCCTGGAGCCTGGCCGAGATCATCGCGCGTTACGGCGAGCCGCCGCAGGTGTGGGCGGTGGGTTTTCCCGGCCCGCACGGCGGCGATGCTTACGATTACCGCCTGACCTATCCCGAGCTGGGCCTGGTGTTCGATACGCCCTTTATGAAATCCTACGAGCCGGTTTTCGACGCCCAGCTCCAATTTGACCGCGTTTCCTTCTATCCGGGGCCGATCGAGCCGGATCCCGAGGCGGTGCCCTGGCGCGGCTACCAGCCGTTCGCCGCCTACTGCCAGCCCGATCCGGCGTTACGCGGCTCCTGTCAGCCCCGAGGGAGACGATAATGACACTTTTGCTTGAGACCGAGCGTTTGCTGATCCGCCCGTTCGCCGTTGAGGATCTCGCCGGGATCCACGCGCTGGTCTACGCCGACGAGCGGGTGCGCGCGACGTGGTCCGGCTACCGGGGCGCGCTGGCGGAGTTCCGCGAGCGCTTCGAGACCGACGCGCATTGGCGGGCGCGGGATGGCTGGGGCTTCCTGGCGCTGGTGCCCAAGGCCGGCGGCGGGCCGATCGGCCTGATGGGGTTCCAGCGCTACGAGCCCGGCGAGGAGCTTGGCTATCTGCGCTTCGCCGATCCCGCCGACCAGGTCGGCGCCGCGCCCGGCCGCCTGGACGCCGAGCTGACCTACGCCCTGGGTTTCGATTTCCAGGGTCGGGGCTACGCGCTGGAGGCGGGGCGGGCGCTGGTGCCGTTCGGCTTCGGGCGCCTGGGCATCGGCAGGATCGTCAACTCAGTCAGCACCGCCAATCCCGGCAGCATCCTGCTGATGGAGCGGCTGGGCTTCCGCATCGAGCCCAACCTGGCTCCGCTCGATCCGCCGCGCGTCCTCGGCGTGCTGGAGCGGCCGGGGGACTGACCGGCCGTCTCCCGTCCGCTTATGATGCGCCATCCCGATCCCTCGCCAACGCCGCGCCCCGTCCTAGCAACAGAGAGGCTTCCGATGTATGACGTTCCTGCAATCCCTCGCTCTCCTTCCAACCCGCTGGCCGTGATCGTCTTTTGGAGCCTGCTGGCGCTCCTGCTGCTGCCGATGGTTGTCAGCCGCGAGTACGAGCCAATCAAGGTGTGCAAGCCCAGCGTCCAGACCACCAGGGTCCATGTCGGGTGGCCGTGGCGCGTCGTGTCGTCGTACTCCGTGCCCTGCGGCAAGGTCGCGGTGTCTCGCACCTGGTACTGGGGCAGCCTGGCCTGGCACACGGGCAGCGCGCTGATCATCGCCAGCCTGGCCGGCGGCCTGCTCGCGGAGGCGCGGCGGGCGCGGCCGCGCAAGGTGATGACCGGCTTTGTCATCCTGCTGTCGCTGGCCGGCCTGACCTTGTTCCTGGGCGGCATCGGCGAGATGATTGGGTGCCGCGACAAGGAAGGGACGTGCGGCATGTGGTTCCTGATGATCTCGCTGCCCGGCGCGGCGCTGGCGGCGATTGGGCTGATCGTCGCCGTGATCGGCGGCGCCTCGCTGGCCAGGCCGGTGCGGCTGCTGGGCTACGCTACTGTGCCGCTGGGCGTGTTATGCTTTATCGGCCTCGTCATACGAGTGATGGTCCCATGAAGCGGTTTATGGCAGCTGCGCTGACGCTGCTCGGCGGGGTGTTGGGCATGATTGCGGGCGTGCTGGCGCCAACCCAGGAGACCCCGCGCTGGGTGCATTACGTGACCCCGCCGCCGGCGCAACGCCTGCTCTCCTTCAATGGCAACGCTCTGTACCTGCTCGGCGCCAACGGCCGGATCTACGCCTGTGTCGATCAGACCCGCCAGTGCCAGATGGTAGCCAGGCCGGCGGCGCACGATGTCGACGTGGGGTGCTGGGGCTTGTACGGGGCGACGCCGCCGGCGTCGGCCCGCCGCAGTCCGGCGCCCGTCCCCGATCCGCCGGCGCCGACTGGAACCCGCTCGCTGATCTATGTGTCCTGGTGCGGGGTGGAGGACGGCGGCACCGAGTTCTTTGGCCTGCTGGACAACGGCCAGGTGTGGCGCCTAAGCCAATATTCGGTGTACGATCCGGAGCGCCCGCTCTCGAACGGGCTGGAGAGCGCCGGGCTGGGCGCGGCCGGCGGCTTCGGGCTGGCGATTTTGCTGGCGCTGGGGCTCGAAGTGACGAGCTGGCGCCGGCCGGTCGCCGCCGTGCCGCCCCCGCCGGTTGAGAGCCCGCCCGGCGACGAGCCGCCGCCAGTCGAATCATAACCAAAACGCCGCATCCTTCATCGGATGCGGCGTTCGCGTTGCTCGGAGCCTGGCGCTAGGCGACCTCGGCGGCGACTTTCTTGGGCCGGCCGGGCTTGGCCTTGGCGGCGGGCTTGGCCTCGGCCTTGGCTTCCGCCTTGGCCTTGGCCTTGCGCGGCGGGCGGGGGGCCTGGGTCGGGGCGATCTCGCGCTCGGCGCCGGGCGGGAGGGCCGTGCCCTGCTTGGCGAAGATCTCGCGCAGGAAGACGGCGGTGTGCGACTCCGGGCACTCGGCGACCTCCTCGGGCGTGCCGCATGCCAGCAGCTGGCCGCCGCCGGTGCCGCCCTCAGGGCCGAGATCGATGATCCAATCGGCGGTTTTGATCACATCCAGGTTGTGCTCGATCACCAGCACCGTGTTGCCGGCCTCGACCAGCCGGTGCAGCACCTTGAGCAAGTTTTGGGTGTCGGCGAAGTGGAGGCCGGTGGTCGGCTCGTCGAGGATGTAGATCGTGCGGCCGGTGGCGACGCGGGCCAGCTCCTTGGCCAGCTTGATGCGCTGGGCCTCGCCGCCGGAGAGCGTGGTGGCGGACTGGCCGAGCTTGATGTAGTCCAGGCCCACGTCGTGGAGCGTCTGGAGGATGCGCTTGAGCCGCGGGTGGTTGGCGAAGAACTCCAGGGCGGCCTGCACGTCCATGTCCAGCACGTCGGAGATCGTCTTGTTCTTGAAGCGGACCTGGAGCGTCTCGCGGTTGTAGCGTTTGCCCTTGCACTCATCGCAGCGCACCCAGACATCGGCCAGGAAGTGCATCTCGATCTTCTGCTCGCCGTTGCCCTGGCAGGCCTCGCAGCGGCCGCCCTTGACATTGAACGAGAAGCGGCCGGGCGCGTAGCCGCGCAGCTTGGCCTCGGGCGCGTTGGCGAAAACCTCGCGGATCAGATCGAACAGCTTGACATAGGTCGCGGGATTGGAGCGCGGCGTGCGGCCGATCGGCTGCTGATCGATATCGATCACCTTGTCGAGCTGATCGACGCCCTCCAGCTCGCGATGCTTGCCGGGCCGGAGCTGGGCGCGGTTGAGCTGGACCGCGAGGGCCGGAAACAGCGTCTCGGTGATCAGCGAGGACTTGCCGGAGCCGGAGACGCCGGTGACCGCGATCAGCGTGCCGAGCGGGAACGCCACGTCGAGGTCGCGCAGATTGTTCTGGGTGGCGCCGCGCAGCGTGAGCTGTCCGAGGGCCGCTCGGCGCTGGGCCGGGATGTCGATCGTCAGCCGGCCGGAGAGATAGGCGCCGGTCAGCGAGCCGTTCTGCTGGACGTGCTCGGGCGTGCCGGCGGCGACGATCTCGCCGCCGTTGACGCCGGCGCCGGGGCCGAAGTCGATCAGCCAGTCGGCGGTGCGCATCGTGTCCTCGTCGTGCTCGACGACGATCACCGTGTTGCCCAGGTCGCGCAGCTTGATCAGGGTGTCGATCAGCTTGTGATTGTCGCGCTGGTGGAGGCCGATCGACGGCTCGTCGAGAATGTACATCACGCCCATCAGGCCGGCGCCGATCTGCGAGGCCAGGCGGATGCGCTGGGCCTCGCCGCCCGAGAGCGAGGGCGCCGAGCGGTCGAGGGTCAGGTAGTGCAGGCCGACGTTGAGCAGGAAGCCGAGGCGCTCGCGGATCTCCTTCAGCACCTCGCCGGCGATCGCCAGCTCGCGCTCGGTGAGGGCGGGCGGCACCTCGCTGGGCATGGCCGCGACGGCGCCGCGGTCGAGGCCGTTGCGATCGACCCAGTGGGCCTCCTCGTTGCTGAGGGCGCAGGCCCAGGCGTAGCCGCCGGCGACAGTCTGGGCGCAGACATCGTTGATGCTCAGGCCGCCGATCGTGACCGCCAGGCTTTCGGGCCGCAGCTTGGCGCCGTGGCAGTCGTGGCAGGGCTGCTCGCTCATCCAGGCCGAGTAGTGCTCGCGCATATTCTCGGCCGCCGTCTGTTGGAAGCGGCGCATGATCTCGGGGCCGAGGCCCTCCCAGCGCCGCCAGAACTCGGAGCGCGACTTGCCCTCGTTCCAGACGAACTTGATCTTCTCCTGGCCCGAGCCCTTGACCAGGATCTGGCGGTCGCGGTCGCCCAGCTCGCGCCAGGGCGTGTCCAGGCTGAAGCCGTAGTGCTTGGCGATCTGGATCAACGCCTTGTAGCCCCAGGAGGATTTCTTCTTGCGCAGCTCGCCCCAGTAGGAGACGGCGCCCTCGTGGATGGAGAGGCGCGGATTGGGCACCAGCAGCTCGGGATCGACCTCCAGCCGCGTGCCGAGGCCGGCGCAGGTCGGGCAGGCGCCCTGCGGCGCGTTGAACGAGAACATCTGGGGCGTCAGCTCGAGGAACGAGATGCCGCAGTTGACGCAGGCGTAGTCCTCGCTCATCACGATGTCGCCGCTTTGGAGCGCGCGGCTCTCGCCCTCGTCGGTCTCCTCGTCCTCCAGCTCGGGCGGCAGCTCCTCCGCCGCCTTGGGGGCGGCGGCCGGGCGGTCGGCCAGGGCGATGACAATCGTGCCGTTGCTGACGCGGAGGGCGGTCTCGACGCTGTCGGTGAGGCGCGAGACAAAGCTTTCGTCGCGCTCGGCGGGGATGGCCAGGCGGTCGACGACGATCTCGATGCTGTGCTTGACCTTTTTGTTGAGCTTGATCTCGGCCTGGAGATCGCGGATCTCGCCGTCGACGCGGGCGCGGCTGAAGCCCTCGGCGCGGGCCTCGTCGAAAATATCCTTGTACTCGCCCTTGCGCGCCGAGACGACCGGCGCCAGCACCATGAAGCGGGTGTCGGCCGGCAGCTCCAGGACGCGGTCGACCATCTGCTGGGCGGTTTGCGAGCCGATCAGCTGGCCGCAGCGGTGGCAGTGCGGCACGCCGATCCGGGCGAACAGCACGCGCAGGTAGTCGTAGATCTCGGTGACGGTGCCGACGGTGGAGCGGGGGTTCTTGGAGGCCGATTTCTGCTCGATCGCGATCGCCGGCGAGAGGCCGCCGATGAAATCGACTTTGGGTTTCTCAAGCTGGCCGAGGAACTGGCGGGCGTAGGAGGAGAGCGACTCGACGTAGCGGCGCTGCCCCTCGGCGTAGAGCGTGTCGAAGGCCAGCGAGGACTTGCCGGAGCCCGACACGCCGGTCAGCACTACCAATTTGTCGCGGGGCATCTCGACGTCGATGTTTTTGAGGTTGTGCTCGCGAGCGCCTTTGATGATGATCTTATTCTGCGCCATTCTCGCCCCTTTTGGTGCCAGATTGAGGAATTCGGTGTTAAGCAAAAATGTCCCGTCCCCGCCAGCAGTGTAGGCCAGAATTGGGACGCGACAAAAGAACATACGTGCGTCAGTGTACCAGAAATCGGGGCCTGAGTCAATGTCAGGGGCCAGGGATCAGGGGTCAGATCAGCCTTGCGCAATCACTGGGTCAGCCGGGTTGCCAGCCCGTCTTCAACACGTTGCCAGAGCCGTCCTGACCCCTGATCCCTGATCCCTGATCCCCCAGTTTGACACCCCCGCCCCCCTATGCTATATAACGGACATAATCCGCGAACTTCCCGTGCGTGCCGTTCCGTGGTGGGCGGCGCGCTCGCTTTATCAGAGGACCGCGCTGTGTCTGAGACGCACGAATCGCCGCTGGAAACGACCGCCGCCGCCGAACGGACGCCAGCCCGCCGGCGGGATACGTTCCGCCTGATCGCCAGCCTGACCGCCCTCGTCGCCGTGGCGCTGCCGCTCAACCTGCTTCCCGCCGCTCCCGCCGTGGCGCCTGTCGCCCTGGCCTGGACCCTGGCGACGCTGCTGCTGATCGCCTGGTCCTACGCCGGGCGCGAGCGAGGCCAGCACCAGCCGATCAACTGGCTGGCCCTTGCGCTCAACCCCGCCGGGATCGGCCTGATCGTCGCCGCCAACGCCGCTCCCACGCCGACGCTCCGGGCGCTGCACCTGGCCCTGGCCGGCCTGACGGCGCTTGGCGCGCTGGCGCTGGCGCTCCTGGCCTGGCGCTCCCGCCCCAGCGCCGCGCTGCCCAAGCCGCCGACCAAATGGTCCGACTACCGCATGCTGATGAAGTTCCGCATCATCTCGCTGCTGCTGCTGACGACGCTGATCCCGATGTACCTGGTCAAGGGCGCCTGGCCCCCGATCTCTGTGATCCTGGCGACGCTGCTGGGCGGCACGCTGGCGGCGGGCGGCGCCAACGCGATCAACATGTACCTCGACCAGGACATCGACGCGGTGATGTCGCGGACCAAGCGCCGGCCGCTGCCCGGCAACCGCCTCTCCGGCCGCGAGGTGCTGGGCTTCGGCCTCGGTGTCAGCCTGGCGTCGTTCGTGGTGCTGGCGGTCTGGGTCAATCGGCTCAGCGCCTTCCTCGCCACCGCCGGCATTTTCTACTATGTGGTGATCTACACCCGCTGGCTCAAGCGCACGACGGTCCAGAATATCGTGATCGGCGGGGCCGCCGGCGCCATCCCGCCGCTGGTCGGCTGGGCCGCCGTCTCCAACTCGGTGACGCTGCCGGCGATTTTCCTCTTTGCGATTGTCTTTTACTGGACGCCGCCGCACTTCTGGGCGCTGGCGATCATCCGCCGCGACGACTACGCCAAGGCCGGCGTGCCGATGCTGCCGGTCGTCAAGGGCGAGGCCGAAACCCGCCGCCAGATCGTGCTCTACACGCTGATCATGCTGGCGCTGACGCTGATGCTGGCCGTGGTCCCCGGCGGCGGCCTCGGCGCGATCTACCTCGGCTCGGCGGCCATCCTGGGCGGCTTGTTCCTCTACTATGCCGTCAAGATGCTTTCCGACACCTCGCACGGCGCGGCCTGGCGGCTCTACAAGTACTCGCTGCTCTATCTGGCGCTGCTGTTCGTGGCGATGGGCCTCGACCGGGCCATCCTGGGCTAAGCGATCTGGTCCGGCCGTCCCCGCGGCTCGAATTCGTCGTAGGTGGCGCTGAGGCGAGCGAAGGCTTCGGCGATCATCGGAATCGCTTCTTCGGTGAGGTCGGCGTGGCCGACGATCAATGCGTTCGGCCAGGGCGCCTGCGATGGCGGCAGCGGATAGCTGATTCGGATGCCGTATTCTGGGTCAATCCTGACGCTCACGCTCGGATCGATGAAGCGGCCCGGCGTCAGGGCGAACGGTCCCAGCCACCCGTACCAGGCCCAGGCGTTCTCCGCCAGCGGATGCTCTCCAAGCTCGTCGTGAATGTCCAACATCTGCTGGAGGACCCGCTGATGGGACGGCTCCGGGCTTTGGGCCATGTTGTGGCACCAGCGGGCGAACAGTTCGTCCTGGCCCTCGATCCAGCGCAGTGGCATGATGGTTCTCCTCGCGCCCCTCGGCGCCTAGATGATCCGATCGGAGGTTGACGGATGGAGCGGATCGCCCACAATCCCGCGACGGTCCCCGCGCCGGTCGGCGGCTACAGCCAGGCGCTGGAGATGCGCGGCGGCCGGCTGTTGTTCATCAGCGGCCAGATCCCCGAGCGCGCCGACGGCACGGTCCCGAAAGATTTCGCCGGCCAGTGCCAGGCGGTCTGGGACAATATCGGCGCGCTGCTGGCGGCCGCCGGCATGAGCTACGCCAATCTGATCAAGGTTACGACCTACCTGACCAGCCGCGAGCTGGCGAAGGTCAACAGCCACATCCGCCAGAAGGTCCTGGGCGACGCCCGCCCGGCCCTGACGGTCGTTGTCGCCCAGACCCTCGATCCCGCCTGGCTGCTGGAGATCGAGGCGATCGCCGCCGCCGACTGAGGGCTGATCGAACCAGGGCATGGACGGCGCCGGGCATCGCAGCCCGGCGCCGTTGTTGGTTTAAAACAATTCGCCGCCGTTGAAGCGCCAGCGCGGGAACAGCAGGCGCATCGGCCCCTGCGAGCAGAGAAACGTCAGCAGCCAGACCGCGCCGTAGTGGGCGAGGAAGCGGCCGGGCGCGAGGCCGTCGGCGACGCCTGGCAGGCCGACCAGGGCATGGAGCAGCCAGATCGCCCCGCCCTCGGCGACGCCCGCCGCCAGCTGGTAGGCGGGCGGCCAGTCGTGGTCCCAGCGGAAGCCCTGCAAGACATCGTAGAGCGCGTCCCAGGCGAAGCCGGCCAGCAGCACGTAGCCGAGCAGGGCGAACGGCGTCCTCCAGTCGCCGAACAGCAGGCCAAAGAGGGCGGTGGCGAGCGCGCCGACCGTCCCCAGCAGGAACAGGCGGGTCTGCCAGCGCCCGGCGCGGGTCGGGGTCATGGGCGCGTCCCCCGCGCCCAGCGCAGCCACTGGCCGAGCGAGCGCAGGCCGTTGAGCGAGCGCAGGCCGGGCGCGCCCAGCTCGCACAGGCTGTCGACCGAGCGCTGGGCGGCGTATTGCAGCCCGAGGAAGCTGTCGACCGGCGCGTAGGGCCCGCCGAGCGTGATCGCCCCGGCGGCGTAGACCCGCCCCGGTCCGTTGCGCATCCCGCTGACCTCGAAATCGTTGGCGATCGCCAGCCGGCCCTTGGCGTTCAGCTCCAAGCCGTAGGCCTGGACCAGATCATCGAGCAGCGGATTGCTTTTGACCTTGGCGTCCAGCCCGGTGGCGTCGATGATGAAATCGGCGGGCAGCTCGATCCGGTTCTGGACCAGGCCCCGGCCGCGGATGAAGGTCACCAGCTTGTTGGAGGCGGGATCGCGGTCGACGCGCTCGACATCGCCGAACTCAATCTGGTACCAGCCTTCGCGCAGGCCGGCCTCGACCATCCGGCGCCAGTCGCGGCGGTCGGCGGTGGTGGTGCCGCCCCAGTCGTTGAGCAGCTGCTCGCGCTGCTGGGGCGTGCTGCGCTCCAGCAGCTTGCGCAGGTCGCCGCCCCAGGTCGCCTTGGGCCAGTTGAAGGGCTGGAACTCGAAATGATTGGCGACGCGGCGCTGGGCGCGGCCGTAGCGGTGGCCCTCGGGGCTGGGTGAGCGCATCAGATGGAGGATGGCGATGTTGGGATTCTGGGCGCGCAGCTCGTAGAGCCGCTGGATGAGCCGCGAGGCGACGATGCCGCGGCCGCGCAGCAGCACCACGCCGCCGGCGCGCGCCAGCTGGGCGTAGACGTGCTCGTGGTCCTCGTAGGCGTTGACAATGCCCTTGAAATCCTGGGTGCGCTGGCGGTACTCCTGCAAATCGGGCAGGAACTGGATGGCGGGGTAGCCGGTGGCGATCTGGATGTGCTGGGCGATCAGCAGGCCGTGGGAGCGCCCGCCGGCTGCCGCGCCGGAGCGCGAGAAGGCCACGGCGAAGCGGCCGTCGTCGGTTTTGCGGATCGCGCGGACCCGGCCGTAGCGCCAGATCTCGGCCCAGCCGATCCGCTTGGCCTCGGCGTCGATCGCGGCGAAGACCGCGCCGGCGCGCGGGGTGTAGGTTTCGCCCAGCGTCGGCTCGCCGAAAATCTGCCAGAGCAGCTTGCAGGCATGGCCCACGTCGCCGCGCTTGAGATCATCCCAGATCTCGCGCACCGCGTAGCCGGGCCAGCCCCAGAGATTGTCGGGGCAGGAGTCCGAGTTGGAGCGCAGCCGCTCGTGGAGCGGGATTTGGGAGTTGAGGCAGAGGCGCTGGTAGCGGGCGTAGGGCTCGGGGTCGGTGCCGAGGGCCGCGATCTGGCGCGGATCGGCGCCGGAGACGGCCAGGTTGTCGGCCCAGATAAACGAGCCGAGGCCGCCGCCGATCGCCAGGTAGGTCGCGGCCTCGACCGGCAGCCCGGCGGCCTGGAGGTCGGCGACCGCCACGATCGCCTGCTTGAAGATCGGCGGCGGGAACTCGGGATGGGTGCGCGGCGGGATGCTGGCGCCAGGCGGATTGGCTGGCGGCGGCACGGGCGGCGCGGGGGCGACCGGCGCGAGCTGGCCGGTCGCCTCGTTGAAGACCAGCGACTGCTCGTTGCTGATCGCCGGCGTGCTGTCGGTGGCGCCGGGCCAATTGATGCTCAGCGCGTAGTCGCCGATGCGGATGGCGTCGCCGGGCGCGACGGGCACAGCCGGCCCGGCGCCGTGGCGCTGGCCGTTGACGAGCGTGCCGTTGGCCGAGTTTTGGTCGCTGATCAGGAGCTGGCCGTCGCGCAGATCGATGAGGGCGTGGCGGCGGGAGACCTGGCCGCCGGGCAGGATGATCGTGTTGCCGGCTTCGCGGCCGATCGTGATCGGCAGGGTGGCGATCATCTCGCGGCGCTGGCCGGTCTGCGGGTCGGCCCAGCGGACCACCAGCTGGTCGGGGTTGAGGTGGACCGTGAACAAGAAGGCGCCGATCTCGAACGAGTCGCCGTTCTGGAGCGGGGCGCGCTGGATGCGCCGGCCGTTGACGAACGTGCCGTTGGTGCTGCCGGCGTCGGCGAGGACCACGCGGCCCTGCTCAAGCTCCAGCCGGGCGTGCTGGCGCGAGAGCTGCTGGGAGCGCAGCGCCACCGTGTTGGCGGCCTCGCGGCCGAAGGTGATGGGAAGGGGCAGCGTTCGCTCCTGGGGATCGCCGGTCGCGGGATCGGCCCAGGTCAGCCGCACGCGCACGTCTCCTGCGGGCACGCGGATCTCCTTTCTCGCCACGTGAACGGGGCGCCGCCACAGGGCTGATCAGCCTGGCGGCGGCGCGGGGATGTCACATATAGACCGTGACGCCGTGGGCCAGCGACGCGCCGCACCAGGGGCAATCGCGGGCGTGGATATCGGCGACGTTCTGGCATGAGACGCAGCGGATCATCATCTGCGGCGCCACCGCCGGCTGGACCTCGTAGATCTGCGCCACCTGGAGCGGCACGTCGCTCAGCACGAAGACATCGCCGGGGCGGAGCAGGTGGTCGCCGAACAGCTGCTGGCCGTTGACATAGATCACGTTCTGCTGGCTGAGGTTGCGCAGATAGAAATAGCCCTGGTAGGCGAAGATCGTGGCATGCTGGCGCGACACCGTGCGCGCCGACAGGACCACGTCGCAGTCCTCGCGCCGCCCCAGCACAATCGGCCGGTGCTCGGTGACAACGTAGGCCGCCGGCCGCCCGTCGGCATACCATTGCAAGGTCAGTTCACGCATCACGCCTCCTTCTTTGGCTTGCGCGGCCCGGGCGTCCTCGGCTCAGAGCGTTGTGGTCGGGCCGAATCATAGCAGCGGGCCATGGGAAAATCAATCGCCGGCGGCTTGCGGCGGCCTGAAATCGCGCTGAGCCGGCCGCCTCAGGCGCGGCTGTCCCACAGCACATCGGATACGCCGCGGGCATGGTTCTCGTAGCGCGCCATCACGAACAGCGCGTCGGAGAGCCGGTTGAGATACTTGATCACGAAGGCGCCGATCGGCTCCTCCCTGCTGAGGGCGATCGCGTCGCGCTCGGCGCGCCGGCAGACGGTGCGGGCCATGTGCAGCTGCGCGGCGCCAAGCGAGCCGCCCGGCAGGATGAAATTGTCGAGCGGCTTCATCTCCGCCGACAGCTCGTCCATCAAGCGCTCCAGCGCATCGACGTGGCGGGCCTCGATCTGCGGCAGCGGGAAGCGCTGCTTGTCCTCCTCGCGGATGCAGAGATCGGAGCCGAGGTGGAACAGCTCGTTTTGGATCACCAGCAGCGGCCCGGCCAGCCGCTCGCACAGCCCGCCGGCCAGCGCGACGCCGATCTGCGAGTTCAGCTCGTCGACCGTGCCGTAGGCGTCGACCCGCGGCGAGTCCTTGGGCACGCGCTGGCCGCCGAACAGGCCGGTCGTGCCGTCGTCGCCGGTGCGGGTGTAGACTTTGGTGATCCGTGGCATGCTATCTGCTCCTTAATGGTTATTTGGCGTCTGTTAAGTACTATAGCACGGTCCGCCCGGCGGCCGGCCAGGCTCGCTCTAGCCGCGCGGCCCGGAATGTGGCATACTCAACGCAGCGACCAAACAGCCCTGTGAGGCCCGCATGCAGCCCGCCCTCCCCTCCCAACAGCCCATCGCCGCCGCCTCCCGCCGCTCCTGGTGGCAGGTGCCGCTGGTGGCGCTCGGCCTGCTGGCGGGGCCGCTCGTGCTGCTGGTGCTGCGGCTGTTCCCCGAGCTGGACTGGGAGTTCCAGTCGCCGCCCTTCCATTTCTGGATCGTGACCAGCGCGTCCCTGGTGACCATGGTGGTGATTTTCCTGGCGATGCGGATCGCCGTGGTGCGCCGCGACGGCCGGGTGCTGCTGATCGGCTTCGGCTTCCTCGCCCTT
>DASWWB010000760.1:0-2337 GCA_036406115.1 Herpetosiphonaceae bacterium | reverse complement strand
GTGCGGGTCGATGGGTGGTGGACGCGCAGCGTGATGTATCGCCTGGCCGGCGGCCAATGGGTCGCGGAGCCGCTGCCGACGACAGCGAAGGGCGAGCCGGTTGATATTCTACTCGACCTATCGGTGCTTGATACCGGCCATGCGCTGGTCTCAAGCTACAACAGCCTGATGGTCTGGGGCTACGCGAACGATCTGCCCAGCAATCCGGCCGCCGATCCCGGCCGGCCCGACGTGCTGTATTTCGCTGTGACGCGCCACACGCTGCGCGGCAGCCTACGCGCCGCCTGGGAGCGCGACGGCGGCCTGCCGGTGTTCGGCTACCCGCTGACTGAGCAGTTCGCCGAGCCCAACGCCGATACTGGCGCCGCCTACGCGACCCAATACCTGGAGCGCCAGCGCTTCGAGTACCACCCGGAGCATGCCGGCACGCCGTTCGAGGTGCTGCTGGGCCGGCTCGGCGTCGAGGCGCTGGCGGCGCAGGGCCGACCCTACCAGAGCTTCCCCAAGGCGAATCCCGCCGCGCCGCACTATTTCGCCGCCACCGGCCAGGCCATCGCCCCCGAGTTCTGGGACTACTGGCGCGGCAGCGGCCTCGACCTGGGTCAGCCGGGCGTCTCGGAAGGCGAATCGCTGGCGCTGTTCGGCTACCCGATCTCGCCGGCCCAGGTCGAGACCAACGCCGACGGCGACCAGGTCCTGACCCAGTGGTTCGAGCGCGCCCGCTTCGAGTTCCACCCCGCCAATCCGCCCGGGCAGCGGGTGCTGCTGGGCCGGCTGGGCGCCGAGGCGCTGGCGCTGCGGGGCTGGATCGGCCGCTAGTCCTCCCGCCAGGCGTCGCCGGCGCGCGGCAGCCCGTCCAAAAAGCCCCGCAGGGCCTGATTGAAGGCCGCCGGCTGCTCCAGATTGCTGAGGTGGCCGGCGCCGGGGATGATCTCAAGCTGGGCGCCGGGGATGGCGGCGCGCATGGCCTCGCTCTCACTGGGCGGGGTCAGCGCGTCCTCGGCGCCGACCAGGACGAGGGTCGGCGCGCCGAACGCCGGCAGCGCCGCCGTCGAGTCTGCCCTGGCGGCCATGCCGTGGGAGGCGGCGGCGATCGCCGCCGGGCTGGTGGCCTCGATCAGCGCCCGGACCTCGCTGACCAGCCCGGGCTGGTCGCGCTGGGTGGCGGGGGCCAGCAGCTTGGGCAGCAGCTGGTCGGCGATCGCCGGGGCGCCCTGCTCCAGGGCTTTGCGGGCGGTGGCGGCCCGGCCCTCGCGGCCCTCGGCGCTGTCGGCGCCGGCGCGGGTGTCGGCCAGGACGAGGGCCGCCAGCCGCCCGGGATGGCGCCGGGCCAGATTGAGCGCCACGTAGCCGCCCATCGACAGTCCGCCCAGCGCGACCCGCCCCAGCCCCAGCCGGTCGAGCAGCGCCAGCACGTCGTCGGCCATCTGCTCCATCGTCGCGCTGTCGCCGCGCAAGGCGCTTCCGCCGTGGCCGCGCAGGTCGGGCGCGATGACGCGGTAGGCGTCGCGCAGAGCCTCGACCTGCCCGCGCCACATCTCCTTGCTCAGGGGAAAGGCGTGCAGCAGCACCACCGGCGGCCCGCTGCCGCTGTCGTCGTAGGCTAGGGTCACTCCGTCGATCTCCGCCTGCATAGCGCCTCCTTCGGGCTAGATGGTCCGGAACACAACACCAAGGATGATGCCAGCGCTGATGGTGACGCAGGCGGATAGCAGCATCGCATATTTGAGTCGCGTCTGGCGCGCCACTTCGACCGGATGGCGCTGGGGGAACTGGCCCTGCATGCGCTGCCGCTCCTCAAGCTGCCGCCGATTGCGCTCGCGAATGCTAAAATACGCCAATGTCGCGACAAGCTCCAGCAGCCCGAAGGCTATGGCCGCCGCCGGGATCAACATATCGGTGCCGAACGCGCGTTCCATCGCCTGCTCCTTTGCTGAAAACCGAGGTTCTATGCCGCTTTCCCTGACGCTGTACACCCGGCCCGGCTGCCATCTCTGCGAAGACGCCGAGGAGTGGCTGTGCGAGGCCGCCGCCGCCGCCGGCGCCGAGCTGCTGCTGGTCAGCATTCTAGACGATCTCGCGGTCTATGAGCGCTACAAGTGGCGCATTCCGGTGGTGGAGTTCGCGGGCCGGGCCTGGGAGGCGCCGCTCCCCGAGGCGGAGATTCGCGCGGCGCTGGCGGCGGGGGGGTAGCCCCGCGCCCTCCTTTTTGTGCTGCCGCTGGGGCTTTTTTCCGCTGCCGTGGAGGGATTGCCCTTCCGCGCCTCCCTTGCGGGTTTCTTTTTCCACTGCTGTGGGGGATCGCCCTCCCCCGCCTCCCTGCGGGAGGAGCGCAAG
>DASWWB010000759.1:0-5931 GCA_036406115.1 Herpetosiphonaceae bacterium | reverse complement strand
GGGCGTCCCCGATCCCGACACGCCGATCGGCCTGATGATGGGCTCGATCCGGCCGGACCTGGAGCGGCGTTTCGCCGAAAACAATGTGGTCGCTGATCAGCAGGAGGCCTACACCAGCACGCTCACCCTTGACGGCCTGGTGTCGTTCTACCAGGACGCGATGAGCGAGCGCGGGTGGCTGCCCGCCCCGAACGGCGGCCAGATGGGCGCCGGCAATGCGTTCATGGCCTTTGAGTCCGGCCGCAACGGCGCCCTGGTGATGATCTTCGACCTCCAGTCGTTTGGCGAAACCGGCGTGCTGGTGATGACGGCCCGCTCCCATACGAAATAATCTCTTGCCGCCGCCCCCGGCAGCGGCTATCATAGGTCCACGGTCCACTCATTCACATGGAGATGATCATGCAGATGTTCCGACGATTCTTGGTCGCCCTGATGGTTGTGGCGCTCGCCGGCTGCGGCATCGGCGGCTCGAACCCGTCCCCGACCGCCCCGCCGACCACCGAGGCCAAGGCGACCCCGACCGAGAAGGCCGAGGCCACCCAGGAGCCCGAGGCTACCGAGGAGCCTGAGGCCACCGCGAAGCCCAGCACCGGCGGCAGCGCCGGCGCTATTCCCGCCCCCCCGGACAGCGAGCCCTACGTCAAGGGCACCGATGCGACTGTCGATATCGCGCTCGAAACCGTCGAGCAGCAGATCAACAGCGGCGATGTCGCGTTCAGCGAGACCCAGTTCTATATCTCCACCGCCACCGCCAAGGAGATCGAGGACTTCTACGACGACGAGATGTCCGGCGCCGGCTTCGACGGCCCCAAGCAGTCCCAGGACCAGGATATCGGCAAGGTGCTGGGCTATCCCTCCGCCGACGGCACCAAGGTCGCCGTGGTCGGCGCCTTTGACCTCCAGGTCACCGGCGTCCAGGGCCTGATCGTGATCACCACGGTCGGCGAGCCCAAGACCGGCGGCGGCTCCAGCTCCGCCCCGACCGAGGAGAGCGGCTCCGGCAGCACCGGCGGCAGCACGGTCGCCGGCGACATCGGCGATATCCCGGCCCCGCCGAGCAGCGACGCCTACAGCGAGGGCGACGACCCGATCGCCGATATCTTTGTCTCGACCTTCACCGATACGGTCGCCTCCGGCTTCGAGGAGAACGGCGTGGCCAAGCAGGGCCAAGCCGAGTTCGTCACCACCGAGGACGGCGCCGCGATCAAGGATTTCTACGACAAGGAGATGGAGGCCCTCGGCTGGGAGGCTCAGCCCCAGACCCCCAACGAGACCGCCCAGATCCTCAACTACGTCAAGGCCGACGGCGCGAACGCCCAGCTCGCGGTGATCATGTCGGTCGACCTGGCCGAGATCAACCCCGCCAGCAAGGGCAAAACGCTGGTGATCATCCTGCTCGCCGGCCCCAAGTAGGCGGCGCCGGCCCATCCGCTCCCGCACCCCCTGTCGCTTCGGCGGCAGGGGGTGCGGCGCGTGTGGTATGATAGGGGCCGTTTGGTGTTTTCGTTGGAGGCACGCGATGGCGCGCGAACGATTGTCGGAACGAGTCCGTTCGGTCCCCCCTTCGGGAATCCGCCGCTTCTTTGATATTGCCGCCACGATGGAGAATGTGATCTCCCTCGGCATCGGCGAGCCCGATTTCGTTACCCCCGATGTGATCCGCGAGGCTGGCATCCGCTCCATCCAGGAGGGCTACACCGCCTACACCTCCAACTCTGGCACGATCGAGATCCGCCAGGCGCTGGCCGCCCATCTCCAAACGCTCTACGGCGTCGGCTACGATCCCGAGGGCGAGCTGCTGATGACGGTCGGCGTCAGCGAGGCGCTCCAGAACGCGATGCTGGCCCTGATCGATCCCGGCGACGAGATTATCATCCCCGAGCCATGCTTCGTCGCCTACGGGCCGAGCGTGGTCTTCGCCGGCGGCGTGCCGGTCTACGTCACCACCGATGTCGAGCACAATTTCCAGGTCACCGCCCAGGCGATCGAGGCGGCGATCACGCCCCGCACCAAGGGCATCCTGATCGGCTATCCCAACAATCCCACCGGCGCGGTGATGACCCGCGCGGGCCTGGCGGCGATCGCCGAGCTGGCCGAGCGCCACGATCTGCTCGTCTTCTCCGATGAGATCTACGACCGGCTGGTCTACGGCGTCGAGCACACCTGCTTCGCCGCGCTGCCCGGCATGCGCGAGCGGACCATCCTGCTCGGCGGTTTCTCCAAGGCCTACGCCATGACCGGCTGGCGCCTGGGCTGGATGGCCGGCCCGGCCGAGATCACCGCCGCCGTGCGCAAGATCCACCAGTACGCGATTATGTCGGCGCCGACCATGGCCCAGCACGCCGGCCTCGCCGCGCTCCGCCTGGGCGAGCAGGATGTGCAGGCGATGGTCAACGAGTACGACCGCCGCCGCCAGATGATCGTGGCCGGCCTCAATCAGATCGGCCTGCCGACGTTCGAGCCGCAGGGCGCGTTCTATGTCTTCCCCCGGGTGGCGCACCTGGGCCTGACCAGCGAGCAGTTCGTCGAGGGCCTGCTGGAGCGCGAGCAAGTCGCGGTGGTGCCAGGCGATGCGTTCGGCCCCAGCGGCGCCGGTTTTGTCCGCGCCTGCTACGCCACCAGCATGGACCAGATCGAAGCCGCCCTGGAGCGCATCGAGCGCTACGTCCAGGCTGTCAGTTAGGGAGGTCCCCCGATGTCCGAGGAGCAACTCGCCTGCGCCCGCTGCGGCAAAACTATCGCCCCCGGCGAGGCCCAGCTGGGCCAGCCGCTGATCAAGGCGACCGAGCTGGTGCGCATGGCGGTCAAAACGCCGGCTTTGCTCGCCGGGCCGCCGCTGCCCGAGGTGCCCTACTGCGCCGACTGCCGGCCGATCATCGCCCGCGAGCGGACCAACGAGCAGCTGAAGTTCCTGGTCGGCGCCGCGCTGGTGATTATCCTGCTGGTGGCGCTTGTGTTTGTGGTGCTGTGATCGTATGCGCTTATCGGTGATTATCCCCTGCTACAACGAGGCGGCCACGATCCCGGCCATGCTGGACCAGGTGTACGCCGTGGAGATCGACAAAGAGATTATCGCGGTCGATGACCGCTCCAGCGACGCGACCTACGAGGTGCTCCAGCGCGAGGCGGCCCGCCGCGAGGGGATGCAGGTGCTGCGCCATCCGGTCAATCGCGGCAAAGGCGCCGCGATCCGCACCGGCCTGGCCGCCGCCACCGGCGATGTGGTGATTATCCAGGACGCCGATCTCGAATACGATCCCCAGGACTACTATGAGCTGATCAAGCCGATCGCCGCCGGCCGCATCGACGTGGTCTTCGGCTCGCGCTTCATGGGCCGCCACACCGGCATGTATTTCTGGAACGCGATCGGCAACAAGGGCCTGACCTTTTTGACCAGCTTCCTGTTCAACTGCTGGATCTCCGACATGGAGACCTGCTACAAGGTGATGCGCACCGATATCATGCGCAGCCTCCAGCTGGTCTCGGACGACTTCCGCATCGAGGCGGAGATTACGGCGAAGGTGCTGCGGCAGGGCCACCGGATCTACGAGGTTCCGATTAGTTATCTTGGACGCACCTACGAAGAAGGCAAGAAGATGCACCCCAAGTACGGTTTCCTGACCGTCTGGGCCCTGTTCCGTTTGCGGCTGCTGGGTCGTCCCTGACTTTGGAGAGGTAGTTATGCCAGTTGTTGCTGTGCTCGGCGCGCAATGGGGCGATGAGGGCAAAGGCCGGATTGTCGATCTGCTCGCCGGGAATGCCAAGATGGTGGTGCGGGCTGGCGGCGGAACCAACGCGGGACACACGGTGATCAATCACCTCGGCACCTTCAAGCTGCACCTCGTGCCGGCCGGGATTTTCAACAGCGAGATTGTCAATGTGATCGGCCCCGGCACGGTGATCGATCCCCAGGCCCTGATCAAGGAGCTGGGCGAGCTGAAAGCCGCCGGGATCAAGACCGACCGGCTGTTTATCAGCGACCGCGCCCACGTGGTGATGCCCTATCACCTCCAGCTCGACGCCCTCGAGGAGGACGCCCGCGCCAGCAACGAGATCGGCACCACCCGCCGCGGCATCGGCCCGACCTACGTCGACAAGGCCGCCCGCGTCGGCATCCGCATGGGCGATCTGCTGCACGAGGAGACGTTGCTCAAGCGGCTGATGGCGGTCCTCGACCAGAAAACCAAGCTGCTGACCAAGATGTACGGCGCCGCGCCGGTCGCCGCGCTCCACGATATGTATCTCCAATACCTGGCGTTCGGCCGCGAGCTGGAGGCCCATATCGTCCCGACCCACCCGATCATCCAAAACGCGCTCCAGCGCGATGTGCCGGTGCTGATCGAGGGCAACCAGGGCGCCCTGCTCGATATCGACCACGGCACCTTCCCCTTCGTCACCTCCACCGCGACCGGCGCCGCCGGGGCCTGCCAGGGCGCCGGCATCCCGCCGACCAGGCTCAACGGGGTCGTCGGCATCTTCAAGGCCTACGCGACCAGGGTCGGCGCCGGCCCCTTCCCCACCGAGCTGACCGACGATGTCGGCGAGCACATCCGCCAGGTCGGCGTGGAGTTCGGCACCACCACCGGCCGCCCGCGCCGGGTCGGCTGGTTCGACGCCGTGGCCGCCCGCTACGCCGTCGAGCTGAACGGCATCGACACGCTGGCGCTTACCAAGATCGATGTGCTGGACAATGTCGAGTCGATCAAAATCTGCGTCGGCTACCGGCTCCACGACACGGAGCTGGACCACGTGCCCAGCTCGCTGGCGGTGCTCGGCCAGCTGGAGCCGATCTACGAGGAGCTGCCCGGCTGGATGGCGCCCACCAGCGACGCCCGCGCGATCGACGATCTGCCCGAGGCCGCCCAGCAATACGTGCTGCGCCTCGCCCGCCTGATCGGCGCCCGCACCGGCATGATCTCAGTCGGCCCGTCGCGCGAGCAGGTGATCGAGCTGCAAAAGGTGTTTTAGTCGTCAGCTGCCAGTCGTCAGTCGTCAGGGCGCTGCTTGGAGGCGTATCTCCCTCGCGAGCAGGCGCATTGTCTGCCAAGCCGCCTCCCGACGACTGACGACTGACAGCTGACAGCCCTATACGTCCGGCCCTGAAAATGATACAATAGTCCTAGCCGCTCCTCCGCTGAGTACTATGCCGAGCGCGTCCCGGGAGGTACCGCATGACTGATCCCCCGCCCTCCAGACATCCCATCAGCGATGCGCGCGTGCAAGAAATCCTCTCGATCGTCGCCCTGCTGCGCGAAGGCAACCAGCGCGGCTGGCCGGCGGGCGCCACGCCCGAGGCCGAGCTTGAGGCCGCGATCGCCGGCCTCAAGAGCCTGACCGAAGCCCTCGCCGGCCAACGCAACGCCTATCGCGAATCCGAGCGCCGGCTCGGCGAAATCATGGATGTCATCACCTCGATCTCCTTCCTGGATTTCAGCAAGCGCGCCCCGGTCGGCGCCGGGGGCGATATCCTCGACGCGGTGGCCTCCGGTCTCAACATGCTCGGCGAGGAGCTGGTCGCCTCGACGGTCTCCCGCGCTTTCTTCACCCAGATTATCGAATCGATGATCGAGACGCTGATCGTGCTCGGCCCCGACGCCTC
Organism: Herpetosiphonaceae bacterium; assembly: GCA_036406115.1. Lineage (GTDB taxonomy): Bacteria > Chloroflexota > Chloroflexia > Chloroflexales > Herpetosiphonaceae > DASWWB01. Next base: position 332 of record DASWWB010000759.1, on the reverse strand, counting down.
GATCAAGCTCGTCAACCGCGCCGCGCTGGAGATGCTGGGCTACGCCGAGGACGAGCTGCTGGGCCAGCCGATGCAGAAGGTGTTCGGCGAGGAGTTTCGCGGCGATGAGCTGAACCATCTCATCCAACGTGGCTTCACCCGCAACGAGGAGCGGTCCTACCGCACCAAGGACGGCCGCCGCATCCCGGTCTCGTTCTCGGCATCGGTGATGGCCAGCGACGAGGCGTTGCAGGGGATTGTCTGCGTGGCCCGCGACATCACCAACCGCAAGCAGGCCGAGGAGGTCATCAGGCGGGCCAACGAGGAGCTGCGGCGCCTGGCCCGCGAGCTGG
>DASWWB010000758.1:0-3663 GCA_036406115.1 Herpetosiphonaceae bacterium | reverse complement strand
CCGCCGGTGTGGCGCGCGACGAGACCGCGCAGATTGCCGCGGCGCAGCAGGAACTGGCCGCGCTGGTACCGTGGATCGACCTGTCCGTCGCGCGCTGGGCTACGCTGCGGATCGATCGCGCCGAACCGGCACAGTCCAGTCTGGCGCGCCCGGACAATGCCTTCCTTGCCGAACAGGGCCGACTTTTGGTCGGCTGGCCGACCAAGCTGGCGCTGTCACCGGACTTCTCCGACCGCGTCGAAGCCGCCCTCGCCCGCGACGGCATCCGCCCGGGCAACCATCCGCCCCTGCCGGCGCTGCCGCGACCGCCGGTCAGCGGTCCGTTCTGGGAGGGTCTGCTATGAGCGCCACGCTGCATGACCTGCATCGGCCGCTCGGCAGCACCGGACTGACGATCTCCCCGCTGGGCCTGGGCACGGTCAAGCTGGGCCGCGATCAGGGCGTGAAATATCCCAGCGGCTTCGCTATTCCCGACGACGCGCAGGCCCGCCGGCTGCTGGCGCTGGCCCGCGAGCTGGGCATCAACCTGATCGACACCGCTCCGGCCTATGGCGTCAGCGAGGAGCGCCTGGGCCCGTTGCTGGCCGGCCAGCGCGACGACTGGGTGATCGTCAGCAAGGTCGGCGAGGAGTTCGACAACGGCCAGTCGCGCTTCGATTTCTCCTCCGCGCACACGCGCTTCTCGGTGGATCGCAGCCTCGCGCGCCTGCGCACCGACCGCATCGATCTGGTGCTGGTGCACTCGGACGGCAACGACGTGGATATCCTGCGCCACGCCGAGGTCTACCAGACACTCGCCGAGCTCAAGCGCGAGGGCAAGATTCTCGCCTACGGGCTCTCCGGCAAGACCGTCGAGGGCGGCCTGCTGGCGCTGCAGGACGGCGATTGCGCGATGGTCACCTACAACCTTAACGAGCAGGCCGAACGCCCGGTGCTCGACTACGCCGCCGCCCACGCCAAGGGCATCCTGATCAAGAAGGCGCTGGCCAGCGGCCACGCCTGCCTACGGCCAGGCGAGGACCCGGTGCGACGCAGCTTCGAGCTGCTGTTCGGCCACCCCGGCGTCGGCGCGGCGATCATCGGTACCATCAACCCGCAGCATCTGATCGACAACGTGCGCACCGCCGCCGCCGTACTGACGGGCAACTGAGGCACGCCTGGGCTAGGCTGTTTCCTCCGCCCAAGGCTGCTACTGCCGAATTCGCCGCCAGGAGGAACCGCATGCCGACCGTTCTGCTGCGCAAGAGCCCCACCGCCTTCAAGACGCTGCCGCTGTACGTCGAGGCCAACCCGGACCGCCTCAATTACCAGAGCCTGGGCCGGCCGCTGAGCTTCGGCGAAGTCATCGAGCGTCGGCGCCCGGTCGAGGTCCCCAACACCCACCGCTTCGCCCTCGAGCTGGCCAATCTCGGCGTTTCGGTGCGCCTCACCCTCGGCTGGCAGGATCGCGAATACTGGGTGCTGGTACGCCAGCAGCGGCTGGATCGCGGCGACGTGGTGCTCAAACTGATCTCCGGCTACGTGCCGGCTCACGAACTCAATCTTCCGCTGCTCACCGCCATCCAGGAAATTGCCGAGGAGTGCCTGCTGGAAACCCCGGAGGGTTGGCTGAGCGGCCGCTTCGGCGATACCTGGCTGCCGGCGCCATACGAAGGCCCGCTGCAGTACCGCGAAACACCGCACTTCTCACTCGCCTCGCTGACCGGCGCCACACGACCCGTGCACTGCGGCGAGCGGGTGCTGATGGAGCGCCCACGTGCCTATGTGCACTTGCCCACGGCCTCGTTGCAGCTGGTTTACGACATGCGTCTGGAAGTGCCGAAGGACGTGCATCGGCCAAGCCTGTTCCATGTCGACGAGCGCCTCGAGGACGGCGAACTGGTCGCCCGACTGGATCGCAGTCAGGCCGATCTCTACCTGATTCCGCTGCAGCATGGCGAGCCGCAGGAGCAGCTGCTACAGCTGCACAACGGCCGTCTGAGCCCGGTGGCGACCCGCGGACTGTGGCTGTCGGAAAGTTTCGCGCCGCAGGACGGCTGGGTGGTGCGCGACGAGCGCATTCGCTGGAAGGACTGGTGGATCGGCCGCGCCCTGGCCGTCGCGCGCTGAGTGGCGACGGCCGGGCGCGGCAGCTAGGCCTTGCGGATCTTCTCGACGATGGCGGTGGTCGAGCTGTTCTCTACCAGCCCCAGCACACGCACCTCGCCGCCATAGGCACGGACCAGCTCGGCGCCGACCACCTGATCGACACCGTAGTCGCCCCCCTTGACCAGCACATCGGGGCGTACCTGAGCCAGCAGCGCCTCGGGGGTGTCCTCAGCGAAGCACACCACCCAATCCACCGCCTCCAGACCGGCGAGCACCGCCATGCGCCGGTCGACGCTGTTGATCGGCCGGCCCGGCCCCTTCAGGCGGCTGACCGAGGCGTCGTCGTTGACCGCGACGATCAGCCGGTCGCCCTGGGCACGCGCCTGCTCCAGATAGGTCACGTGACCGGCGTGCAGAATGTCGAAGCAGCCGTTGGTGAAGACGATCTTCTCGCCCTGGGCGCGGGCATCCTCGACCACGGTGAGCAGTTGCTCCACCGTCATCATGCCGCGCCCGGAGCCTTCCTCGCGCTGGATCGCGCGGCGTAGCTCAGGCGCGCTGACACAGGCGGTGCCCAGCTTGGCGACCACGATGCTGGCGGCCAGGTTGGCCAACGCAACGGCCTGCGGCAGCTCGGCACCGGCGGCCAGCGCAGCGGCCAGTGTGGAAATCACGGTATCGCCGGCGCCGGTCACATCGAACACCTCGCGCGCCCGCGCCGGCAGATGCAGCGCGGCGTGGTCGGGACGCAGCAGGGTCATGCCATGCTCGCCGCGGGTCACCAGCAGGGCGTCCAGCTGCAGGCGGCGCATCAGCTCGGCGCCCTTGGCGACCAGCTCGGCCTCATCGGCGCAATGCCCGACGATCGCCTCGAATTCGCCGAGGTTCGGCGTGATCAGCGACACGCCGCGATAGATCTCGAAATCCTTGCCCTTGGGATCGGCCAATACCGGAATCCCGCGCCGCCGAGCGGCCTGGATCAGCGCCTGATGATTCTTCAGCGCGCCCTTGCCGTAGTCGGACAGCACCAGCACCTTGACCCCGGCCAGCAGCGCCTCGACCTCGGCCAGGATCGCGGCCGGATCGGTATCGAACGGCTCCTCGAAATCCATGCGCAGCAATTGCTGATGGCGGCTCATGACGCGCAGCTTGACGATGGTCGGCTGGTGCTCGATGCATTGGAAATGCGCTTCAACGCCGGCGGCAGCGAGGCTGTCGACCAGGCTCTGACGCGCTTCATCCTGGCCGGTCACGCCGATCAGCCGGGCAGGCGCGCCCAGCGCGGCGATGTTCAACGCAACGTTCGCCGCACCACCGGGGCGATCCTCGATCTGCTCGACCTTGACCACCGGCACCGGCGCCTCCGGTGAAATCCGCGACGTGCCGCCATGCCAGTAGCGATCGAGCATGACGTCACCCACCACCAGGACGGGGGCTTGGTCGAAACGGGGCATGGACAGCTTCATTGAGAGGGCTCCGGGGCGCTGGAAAACGCCGCGGATCATAGCATGCCGGCGCGCCGCGGCTCGCGCGGCCCAGCAGACACGCGGATCACGCCGGCTCGTCGTCCTTGAA
>DASWWB010000757.1:0-4938 GCA_036406115.1 Herpetosiphonaceae bacterium | reverse complement strand
CAGGCGCGCCGTCGTGCGGCCGCCGGCCAGCATCGCCCTGACCGCCTCGGCGCAGAGCCACTGCGTGTCGAACGGCTTGCGGTCGCCCCAGTCCAGCAGCGACTGCTCGGCCTCGGGGGTGTAGGCGTAAGGGTTTTGATTGTATTTGCGGATCAAAAAGACCGTCGCCGCGCGGTCGAGCGGCTCCAGCGGCAGGGGGGCGAAAATGTTGTACCAGGGGCTGGTGTCGCCGGCCTCGGCCTGGGGCGGGCGCACGCCGACCAAGATCACTTGGAGATGATCTTGGACATGCTGGCAGAAAGCCCGGAAGCGCTGGCGGATCACCGGATCGAAGCGCTGGAGCGTGTCGACCTCGTCCAGCAGCAGCACCAGCAGCGGCTGGCGCCCGGGCTCGACGGCCAGGCAGGCGCGGACCAGCAGATCGAGATCGTCCTGGGCGTCGAGATCGTCGTAGGCGGGGCCTGCCAGCCGCAGCCCGCCCAGCGCGTCCCCGCCCACCGCGTCGGCGACCGCCCGCATCAGCGAGCGCCAGAACTGCTCCTGCGGCAGGTTCTGCATGTTGAAGAAGACGGGAATATAGCGGCGGTCGGGCTGGAGCGCGTTGCGCTGGAGCAGGCGCTGGCGGACCTGGGCCAGCAGGCTGGTTTTGCCGATGCGCTTCTCGCCGTAGATGTAGAAGCTGTTGTGATCGATCCTGCCGAGCAGCGCGTCGAGCACGTGCTGGCGGCCGATGTAGCGCTCGGGGGCGCTGATCAGCGGCCCGACATCGTAGGGGATGACGTGGCCGCGCACCGCCCGCAGCAGCGCCTGGCGCCCTGACCAGCGGCGGTACCACCAGGCGCCGCCGGCGGCGCCGAGCAGCGAGGGCACGAGGATGATCGTCAGGTACAGCGCCAGCTCCTGCCAGCGCGGCGGCGGCACGACCACCGTCATGCCGGTCTCGGCCGAGCGGTTGCCGTCGCGGTCGAGGGCGCGGACGGCGATGCGGTGGGTGCCTTGGGGCAGCGCGAGGCGGGCGCGCGGCTCGCCGGTGCGCTGCCACTCGCCCGGCGGGTCGAGCAGGCGGTACTCGTAGGCCAGCTGGGCGGCGGGATCGTCGTCGGTGGCGCTGAAGCTGATCTCGACCTGGCGCGTCGAGCCGAACAGCACCGGCGCCAGCGTCGCACCGTCCGACACAGGGGCGCCCTCGGCGCTGATGCCGATCGCGTCGGCGCCGAAAGAGGGCGGGGCGCTGCGGATGGTCAGGTCGAGCGTCTGCTCGCGGCCGGCGACCCCGTCGATCAGCGGCGCGGCGTGCAGCCGGTAGGAGCCGGGCACGAGATCGACGAACGGCGGCGACGCGATCTGCGCCTCGACGGCGGCGGCGCTGGACAGCGTGACCGGCGGCGAAGCTCCGCCAGGCCCGTCCAGCCAGAGCCGCACCGCGAGGTGCTGGGCCGGGACCCAGGCCGCCGGCAGCGCGAACACCCACTGGAGGTTGTTCTGATCGTAGCCGAGCGTCGCCTGGCCTGGCGCCAGGTCGACATTGCGCTGGATGTCGCGGGTGGCGATCTCCAGCCGCAGGCCGTCGGCGGCGGGCGGCGCCGGGTTGAGCAGCGTGACTCCGCCGCCGCGGGTGCCGAACCAGACCCGGCCCCGCCGGTCGGCCAGGATCGTCTGGACGTAGTTGCGGCTGAGGCCGTCGGCGACGGTGTAGCGCCGCCAGCCCTCGCTGGTGCGGTGGAACACGCCGTGGGCCCGGGTGCCGAACCAGCCGTCACTAGCGGTGGTGGCCGCCGCCAGCGTCTCGGTGGTGGAGATCGCCAGGTCGCCGACCTTGTCGCCGACCACCGCCACCTTGTTGCCGGTGATCGAGACAATCCCCTGGAACGTGGCCAGCCAGAGCGTCGGCGAGCCCGGCGCCGAGTGCATCGCCCAGATCGTGTTGCGGCTGGCCTGCTTGAACTCGAAGCGCTCCAGGCCGTTCGCGTCCAGCCGCACCGCGCCGGCGCCGTTGGTGCCGAACCACATGCGGCCCTCGGCGTCCTCCCACAGCGATTGAATGATCACATTCGGGTCGCTGACCAGCGCCGACAGATCAAAGCGCTCCCAGCGCTCCGAGGCCTGGCGCTTGCGCACGACGCCGCCGCCGAAGGTGCCCGCCCAGACCGTGCCGTTGCTGGCGACCAGGATCGCCCGCACGTCGCCGATCGGCAGGCCGTCGGCCAGGCCGTAGGAGCGCCACTCGCCGCCGCGCAGCCGGCTCACCCCGTTGCTGGTGGCGAACCAGACATCGTCGCCGGCGCCGGTGATCGCCCAGACATTGTTGTCGATCAGGCCGGGGCCGCCCTCGCCGACGCGGTAGGTCTGCCACTCGCGGCCGTCGTAGCGGCTGGCGCCGTTCTCGGTGCCGAACCAGATCCCGCCGACGCCATCCTCCCAGATCGCCTGGACGATGTTGCCTGCCAGGCCGTTCTCGGCGGTGAACGTGTACCAGCGGCCCGGCTCCGCCGCCTGTCCCGCCGCCAGTCCCGGCGACGCCAAGCCGCCCATCAGCGTGATGAGCAGCAGCAGTCCCCGGATGGCGCGCCAAACCTTCATGGGCCTGATGGTACCACAGGATGGGCGGCGCCCCGCGCGGGCTCCGCTAGTGCGCGGCGTCGAGCCCGGCGGGATACCGGTCGGCCACGAGATTCAGCTCGACGCCATGTTCGAGATAGGCTTTCATCCCGGCCAGCATCAGCGAAAACCCCTGGGTCGAGTCGGCGGTCTGGCGCAGCAGGCTGTCGCCGTCGCCGACGAAGCCGGATTCGGTCACGGAGACAAACGTGCCGCCTTCATGCGGCAGGAAGCGCCACTCGACGGCGGTGAGGCCGCTGTAGCCGGGCCACTCGATCGCAATCCGGCGGCGCGGCTCGAAAGCTGTGACGGTCACGAGCGCCGACGCGCCATACATCTCCCACTCCCACGTCACCTGGGCGCCGGCTTCGAGCCGCCCGCTGCTTTTCGTGAACCAGAAGCGCGTCGTAAGCTCCGGATTGACAATCGCCTCGAACACTTCGGCGATGGGCTTGCGGATGAGCATCCCGGTTGCGGCGACCGGCGCCTGCGTCAGCTGGAGATTGGCCATGGCTCCTCCCTGGCTCCGTCCTCGCAGCGGCGCCGCGAAGCCAGAAAACAGATCATTTGTGCGCATAGTATCACGGATTGGGCCGGCTGCGCGATGTACCGCGCTGCTCCGATCGATGGGAAACGCGGCTTCCGGCAGCCAAAGACCGCCAGAAACCGCGTTGCACCTCAAGTCCGATCCTGCTAGCTGACAGCCGATAGCCGACAGCTAAACCCTACGGCTGGAGCGACTCCGCCATCGCCAGGAGTTCGTCGGCCGAGGCGTCGCCCCAGAGCGTGTAGTTGACGCCCTCGTCCTCCCACTTCAGCCAGACCACCAGCCGCTGGCCCTCGTCGGGCGAGCCGAACTTGCTGCCGGTGATGATCACGCCGGGGCGGCCGCGGACCGTGACCGGCGTCACCTGCTCCATCAGGCCGTAGGTTTCGGTCTTGCTGTAGCCGGCCGGGTAGCGCCGCTGCTGATAGGAGACGAAGAACTCCGTCCCGGCCTTGGTGAAGTGGCGCCCGGCGGCGACGCCGAACTGATCGTTCGAGACGTACCAGTCGCCGCTGGCGGCGAACCCGGCTGGCGGGCTGGCCGGCTCGAAGACCTGGAAGCCGACGAGCGCGCTGGCGGCCGCAGCGTCAGGCGCGGTGGTCGGCGGAGCGGGCGTCCCCGTGGGCGGCGCCGCCGTCGGCTCGACCGTCGCCGCGGTCGGATCGTAGGGGGCGATCGTCAGCTGGCCGAGGCGGTGGATCACATCCAGGGCCGAGGCGCGGGCCGACGGCACCAGGACCAGGATCGCCAGCGCCAGGCCGACCATGCCCAACGCGATCGAGCGGCGCGGCGGGATGAAGCCGCGCGGCGCGGGGACGGGCGCGCTGAGCGAGCGGTACAGCTGCTCGGCGAACTGCGGGCGCGGCGCGACGCGCTGGCGGTCAAGGAACTCCTCATCCATCAGAAACTCATCGTTCATCAGATTAATCCTCCCAGGCTGAACGCAGCTTCAGGAGCGTGCGATGCAAAATAACCCCGACATTCGATTCGCTGAGGCCGCTGATCTCGGCGATCCGGCGGTTGGTGAGGCCGGCGCCGTAGCGCAGCGACACCACCTCGCGGTCGCGCTCGCTCAAGCCCGCCAGCAGCGCCGACAGCCGATCGAACTCGTCCTGGCGCTCGACCCACGCCTCGGGCGAGGGCAGCGCGCCTCCCGCCGGCGCCAGGGCGGCCCGGTCCTCCAGCGAGACATCCGGCCGGCGCGAGCGGTAGTGGTCGACCGCCACGCGCCGGGCGATCGTGAACAGCCAGGTGGAGAAGGCGGACAGATCGCGCTGGTAGCGCTGGCGATGGCGCCAAGCCTTTTCAAAGGTGGCCGAGGTCAGATCCTCGGCGAGGGGGCCATCGCCCACGCGGAAGCGGAAAAAGTTGTAGATGCGCGGCAGCTCCGTGCGATACAGCGCCTCGAAATCGGCCTCCGCCGCGGCGCCCGCGGCGGCTGGCGCGCCCAGCCATGTTTTGATCCGTGATTGAAAGGTCATGCACTCCTCCGGCGTTGCTTGCCCGATCGGGTGACGCGGGAGTTTCCCTGCCGTGGCCACTTGGCCGGGGCGCCCGCCGCGCCGCCAGGCAGCACAACGTCCTGGCGCAGCATTATACGGAGGAGGGGGAGGAGTCTTACATGGGGCGATTATAGGGATCAGGGGTCAGGTATCAGGCCGGACGGAGGAACGGCGGGCGCCGCCCGAAACACGCGGCGCCGCGCAGCCCGCCCTGACCCCTGACCCCTGACCCCTCGTCCCTACGCCGCCACCCGCATCTGCCAGACCGCCGGGAGCGGCTCGGGCTCGTTG
>DASWWB010000756.1:0-8487 GCA_036406115.1 Herpetosiphonaceae bacterium | reverse complement strand
CGCATTGTCCCCGCCCCAGCCCTCCCCAGCGATTTGACAAGCCCGGAGCGCCCCGGGATACTATCGCCGCGGCCAGCAGCCGCCGACTCGAACGCGCGACAAGCCCATCTTGCCGGAGGAAACGATGTTCAGCCACGCGATTGTCCGCCCGCCCGCGCCCACCTACGCCGACGGCCTCACCTCAGTCAGCCTCGGGGCGCCGGATTTCGATCTGGCCCTTGAGCAGCACGAGCGCTACTGCGCCGCCCTGGAGCGCTGCGGCCTGGAGCTAATCCGCCTGGCACCCGACCCGGCCTACCCCGACTCGACCTTCGTCGAGGACACGGCGATCCTGGCGGCTGGCGGCGCGATCGTCACCAGGCCGGGGGCGCCGAGCAGGGCTGGCGAGGTCGCGGCCATCCGCGAGGCCCTGGCGCGCCGCTTCGGCGAGCTGGCGGAGATCGCGGCGCCTGGCACGCTGGACGGCGGCGACATCTGCGAGGCCGACGGCCATGTCTTCATCGGCCTCTCGGCCCGGACCAACGAGGAGGGCGCGCGGCAGCTGGCGGATTGGCTGGCGGCGCGCGGCCTGGGCTCCAGCACCGTCGACATCCGCGGCCGGGGCGACATCCTCCATCTCAAGAGCGGCATCGCCTACCTGGGCGAGCGGCGCCTGGCCTTGATCAGCTCGCTGGCCGGCCACGAAGCCTTCCGCGGCTACGAGATCGTCGAGGTGGCGGATGAGGAGAGCTACGGTGCGAACTGCGTGCGGGTCAACGACGCGATTTTGGTGGCGAGCGGCCATCCCCGCCTCAACGCGGCGCTGCGAGGCCTGGGTTACGAGCTGATCGAGCTGGACATGTCCGAATATCGCAAGCAGGACGGCGGACTGAGCTGCCTTTCGCTGCGCTTCTGAGCGCCAGCGCAACTTTCCCCCCCCGGCGCCTGTAAGCCTGGCGATGGATGCATCAGACGCGGCACTCGTGCTCCAGGCACGCATAGGCAACGCCGACGCCTTCGGCGAGCTGGTCCGGCGCCACCAGGGGCCGGTGTTCGGCGTGTGCTACCGGCTGACGGGCGAGCGGCTGGAGGCCGAGGACGCCGCCCAGGAGGCCTTTATCCGCGCCTACCAGCGGCTGCACACCTTCGACGCCGGCCGCCCGTTCGGGCCGTGGATGCGGCGGGTGGCGGCCAATGTCTGCCTCAACCGGCTCCAGGCCCGGCCGCCGGCCCAGGTCCCGCTCGACGAGGAGCGCGACTGGCAGCCGCCGAACCAGGGCGGCGACCCGCAGCTGGCCTACGAGCGCCGCGAAGACCGGGAGCGGCTGCGGGAGGCGATGCTCGCGCTGCCGCCGCGCTACCGCGTGGTCCTGGAGCTGCGCCACTTCCAGGATCTGAGCTACGACGAGATCGCCAGCGCGCTCGGCCTGCCGCTGAGCGATGTGAAAAGCCACCTTTTTCGCGCACGCAAGCAGCTTGCGGCCAGGATGAACGCCGATGAATGATTCCCCCCATCTCAGCGAAGACAAGCTCCACGCCTATCTCGACGCCGAGCTTGCCCCCGGCGAGCGGCGGGCGGCCGAGCGCCACCTGGCCGGCTGCCCCGGCTGCGCCGCGCGCGTCGCCGAGCTGCGCGCGCTCTGGCAGGGCCTGGCGGCGTTCGAGGAGCCGCCGCTGGGGCGCGACTTGGCGCCGGCGGTGCTGGCCGCGATTCGCCAGCCGTCGGCTCGGGCGCGGAGCCGCTTCGGCAAGCCGCGCGCTGTCCGGGCGCTCTGGCTGGCCCAGGCTGTTGCGGCGGCGCTGCTCGTCATCGCGTTCTGGCTGGCGGAGGGAGCCGCGCCCGCTCCCGGCGCCCGGTGGATCCCCGAACAGCTGACGGAGGCGATCGGCGGCCTGGCGACGCTCCAGTCCGGCGCCGCGCTGCTGCCGGCGGGAGCGAGCATGCGTCTGCCCGAGCTGGGGCTGGGCCAGGTTGGCGCCGGCCTGCCGCTGCCGGCCTTGCTGACGGGGCTGGCTGCGCTGGCGGGCTGCTGGGCGCTGGCCAACGCGCTGCTGCTCCGCCCGCTGGCTGGCGGGCGCAGCGAGAGGAGGATGGGCCATGGCTAACATCGGAGGCATCATCGCGCTGATCATCGGCGGCACGCTCAGCATAACCGCGCTGTTCGCGGTGCTGGGCGCGCTGTTTCAGCGGCCGATCGAGCAGGCCAGCGCGGTGGCGGGGGCGCTGCCGGGACGGGCGCTGCTGGTCGGGCTGATCAATGTGGCGTTTTTCGGCGCGCTGGGCGCGGTGCTGGGCGGCATCGCCGAGGCCGGCGGACGGTGGGGCTTCGGGGTGCTGGGGCTGCTGGCCTGGGGGCTGCTGGCGGCGGCGGCGATCCTGGGGCTGGCGGCGGTGGCGAAATTCGTCGGCGGGCGGCTGGCGCCGGCCAGCACGCCCCAAGCCCAGGCCGCCGTCGGCGCGGTCGCCCTCTGCCTGGCCTGCCTGACGCCGTACGTCGGCTGGTACGGCCTGCTGCCGTACGTCGCGCTGCTGGGGGTCGGCTCGCTGGTGATCAGCCTGTTCGCGGCGACCAGGCTCCTGGCCGACGACACCGACGACGGCGCCAGGGAGCGCTAAAATCCGAAGCGCCCCGCCTAGTGGCGGAGCGCTCCGGTATCGTTGATTGCCACGCGGGGCTAGCGAGCCAGCTCCAGCGTGACGCAACGTGAACAATCATCATTCATGTGCATCACCTCCTTTGTCCCTCACGGGTGTCCTCGATTTCGAGTACAAATTGATTCTACCACGGTTCGGCGGATGCGCAAGCTACCAGCCGGCGCATCCGCCAACGCTGACCGCTAGCGCCCCGCCTCGGCGCTCAAGCCGCCCAGCACCCGGGCGACCGCCTCGCGCAGCGGCGTGGCCGGGCGGCCGAGCAGCCGCTCCAGGTCCGGGCTGGCGGCGTCAAGCGCGCCGTCGCGGATCGGCCCCTGGAAGCTGACGAACAACGGCACGAGGAAGTCCGGCAGGCCGGCGGCGGCCAGCGCCGCGCCGTAGCCCTCGTCATCGACCTGCTGCACGGCGACCGGCCGCCCCAGCGCCGCGCCCAGCGCATCCGCCAGATCATCGAAGGTCGCCGGGGCGCCGCCGAGCTCATAGACCTGATTCTCGTGGCCGCCGCCGGCCAGCACCGCCGCCGCAGCCTGGGCGTAATCCTCGCGCAGCGCCCAGCCGATCCGGGCCTGGCCGGTCGCCGTGACAAGCGGCGCACCAGCAGCAGCCCCCGCGATGCTCCCCAGTTCGTTCTCAAGGTACCAGTTGTTGCGCAGCAAGGCGAAGGGAATGCCGGTGGCGCGGATGGCCTGCTCGGTCGGCAGGTGGACGCGGGCGACCGGCAGCGTGCTGGTGTCGGCCTTGGTGACGCTGGTGTAGGCGATGAAGCCGACGCCGGCCCGCTCGGCAGCCGCCACGGCGTTGGCGTGCTGGCGCAGCCGGTCGGGCTCCGCGCCGCTCGTCGACACGATCAGCAGCCTGCTGACGCCGGCGAAGGCCTTGTCGAGCGAGGCCGGATCGTCGAAATCGCCGGCCCGCACGTCGACGCCGCGCTCGCGCAGGGCCGCCGCGTCGCCCGGGTTGCGCACGCTGACGGCGATCGGCGCGTCAGGCCGCAGCGCCAGCAGCGCCTCCGCGACTTTCGATCCCAATTGCCCGTTGGCCCCCGTAATCAGAATGGTCATCCCGCTTGCTCCTTGCCGCATTCCGGCGCTGATCCGATCACATTCATTAGTTGACAGGATAGTGCGTAACTATATAATGTCAAGTAGGCACCTTGTTGTAATATAATTACCTAAAAGAAAGTAGCTATCGAATGGAGATCATGAATCAACGCGGAAATGTGTACGACGCGATGTGCCCGACGCGGCTGGTCCTCGATCGCATCGCCGACAAGTGGAATATGCTGATCGTAGACCACCTGGCCCTGGGGACTGTGCGCTTCGGCGCCTTGCAGCGGGCGATCTGCGGCGTGTCGCCCAAGGTCCTGACCCACAGCTTGCGCGAGCTGGAGCGCGACGGGATTGTCGCCCGGCGGGTCTACGCCAGCGTGCCTCCGAAAGTCGAGTACAGCCTCACGCCGCTCGGCCAGACCCTGATCCCGCTGGTGGCGGCGATCCGCGACTGGGCCGAGGGCAATATCGGCCAAGTCCTCGCCGCCCACCAAACCTTCGATCAGCGCCAGCAGGCCGAGGCGGAGCCGGCGCCCGCCTTCTGAGCCCGCGCTCGCCCCAAGCGCATCGGCGCTCCATCCCGCGCTAGGACAAGATAATCTCGCGCGCGGCGGCGAGGTTGGCGCCGCTTGCTGGCAGCGCTGTCGTCTGCTAGGATCTCGCCTGCCGGCCGCCGGCGCGACCGCCGCGCCGCAGCAGCGCCATCGACAAGGAGGAGCAGATGTCCGCGACGATCCCCGACCAGCCGCCGCCAGCCAGCGCGCCCCAAACCGTTTTCCGCCTGCTCTTGGGCGCCGCCTTGCTGTTCGCCGGCATCACCCACCTGACCGTGGCGCGGGAGGAATTCCAGGCCCAGGTGCCGCATTGGGTGCCGCTGCCGGCGGATTTCGTCGTCCTCGCCTCGGGTGTCGTCGAGATCGTCCTGGGCGGCGCGCTGATCTTCCTGCCGCGCCGGCGAACCCTGGTCGGCTGGATCGCGGCCGCCTTCTTCGTGGCGATTTTCCCCGGCAACATCTCCCAATATGTCAACCGAATCGACGCCTTCGGCCTGGACACGGACCGGGCGCGGGCCATCCGCCTGCTGTTCCAGCCCGCGCTGGTGGCCTGGGCGCTCTGGGCGACCGGCGCCTGGCAGGCCTGGCGCCGGAGCCGGATCAACTGAATCGCCGCGACGGCGAAACAGCTGCCGCGCAGAGGCGGAATCCCGTCCCGCAGCCCGCGCCGTCTGGTACAATGGCCCGAGTTTTGACGGAGGGCGACGGTGCCTGATGCGCTGGCCAATCTGCTGACCTCCTCCCAGTGGCTGGGCGCCGTTGCGACGGGGCTGGCCTACGTGCTAGTCGTCCTCGGCGTCTTCATCACCTTCCGCGTGCTGGCATTCCCCGATCTGACCATCGACGGCTCGTTCCCGCTGGGCGCGGCGATCGGCGGCGTGCTGCTGCTGCGCTGGCCGGGCCTGGGCGGCTGGGGCCCGTGGCTGGCGCTGCCGGCGGCCTTTGCGGGCGGGGCGCTGGCCGGGGCGCTGACCGCGACTCTGGCGGCGCGGCTGCGGATCAACGGGCTGCTGGCCTCGATCATCGTGGCGCTCGGCCTCTACAGCGTGACGCTGCGCATCCAGGGCCTGGCGCTGGAAAGCAGGGCGCCGACCGCCAATCTCCAGCTGATCAGCCTCCCCGCCACCGTCGCCACGCCGGCGGCGGCGCCGCTGCGGGCCGCCCTCAACGGCGTCTGCCTGGCGCCGGGCGCCTGCTTCAACAACGCCGCCGCCGACCGGCTCGGCGGGATTGTCGTGTTCGGGCTGCTGGCGCTGGCGGCGGTGTTCGGCCTGCACTGGCTGCTGAGCACCGAGCTGGGCCTGGCGCTGCGCGCCACCGGCGACAATCCGCAGATGGTGCGGGCCCAGGGCGTCAGCGACGGCCGGATGCGGCTGATCGGCGTCGGGCTCTCCAACGGCCTGATCGCCATGGCCGGGGCGATGATCGCGCCGGTCCAGGGCTTCGCCGACGTGACGCTCGGCCGCGGGCTGATCATCATCGGCCTGGCCTCGGTCATCCTGGGCGAGGTCGTGGTGCCGCCGCGCAGCCTGCTGCTGGCGCTGGCGGGGGCGGCGCTCGGCTCGCTGCTCTACCGGCTGTTCATCACCCTAGCGCTCAACAACACCCGCACCGTCGGCCTCCAGGAGAGCGATCTCCAGCTCCTGACCGCCTTGATCGTGGTCGCCGCGCTGGCGATCCCGCGCCTGCGCCGGCTGACGCTGCGGCGGGGCGGCTAGCATGCTGGCAGTCAGCAATCTCCATCAAACCTTCAACGCCGGGACCTCGGCCGAGACCAAGGCGCTGCGCGGCGTGGAGCTGCTGCTGGCGCCCGGCGAGTTCGCCGCGGTGATCGGCTCCAACGGCGCCGGCAAATCGACGCTGCTCAACAGCATCGCCGGCGTCTGCGCGCCCGACGCCGGCGCCAAAATCGAGCTTGCGGGACAGGATGTCACCGGCTGGCCCGAGCATCGCCGCGCCCGCCTGATCGGCCGCGTCTTCCAAAATCCGCTCGACGGCACCGCCGGCGCGCTGTCGCTGGAACAGAATCTGGCCCTCGCGCTGGCCCGGGGCCGCGGGCGCGGCCTGCGGCTGGCGCTCAACCGCCGGCGCCGCGCCGAGCTGCGCGAGCTGGTCGCCGGGCTGGGCCTGGGGCTGGAGGATCGGCTCGGCGAGCGCATGGGCGGCTTCTCCGGCGGCCAGCGCCAGGCGGCGGCCCTGCTGATGGCGACCCTGGCCGAGCCCAAGCTGCTGCTGCTCGACGAGCACACGGCGGCGCTCGACCCCGCCGCCGCCCAGCAAATCGAGGAGCTGACCGCCGCCCTCGCCGCCCGCGGCCCGCTCACGACGCTGATGGTCACCCACAACATGCACCAGGCCCTGGCGCTGGGAACCCGCACAATTATGCTCCACCAGGGCCGGATCGCCCTCGATGTCAGCGGCGCCGAGCGGGCCGCGCTGACGGTCCCCGAGCTGGTCGCCCGCTTCCGCGCGCTGCGCGTCGCCGATGATTCGCTGCTCCTGGCTTGACGAAGGAGGTTCCGATGCTGGTTCGCAAGATGGTTTTGATCGTGACTCTGGCGGCGCTGGCGCTGGCCGGCTGCGGTTCTGGCGCCGCCACTCCGGCGCCGACTGCCGGAACTGGCGGCCAGGCCCAAAGTTTCAAAGTCGGCGTCGTCAAGCAGACCACCCACCCGGCGCTCGACGCCGCCGAACAGGGCATCAAGGATGCCTTCGCCGCCTCCGGCCTCACGGTCGAGATCGACGCCCAGAACGCCAACAACGACGCCGCCACCCTCACCTCGATCATCGACGGCTTCCGCGACAAAAAGGTCAATCTGGTGGTGGCGATCGGCTCGCAGCCGCTCCAAGCGGCCTTCAACGGCCTCAAAGACAGCGGCGTGCCGATCGTCTTCAACACGGTCACCGATCCCTACGCCGCCGGCGCGGCCAAGGACAAGGACAATCACCCCGGCGTGACCGGCATCCAGGCCCTGCCGCCGGTCCGCCAGGCCTTCGATCTGATCAGCGAGATCAAACCAGGCGCGAAAAAGGTCGGGATTGTCTGGACCAGCTCGGAGAAAAACTCCGAGGTGGTGACCGGCATCGCCCGCGACTACGCTAAGAGCAAGGGCATCGAGTTCGTCGAGCGGACGGTCACCAAGGCCGACGAGGTGCTGGCCGCCGCCGAAGCCCTGGCCGGCGAAAAGGTCGACGCGATTTTCATTTCGACTGACAGCACGGTGGTTTCGGCGCTGGAGGCGGTGGTCAAGGTCGCCAACGACAACGGCATCCTGCTGGTCTGCAACGATCCGGCCTCGTCCAAGCGCGGCTGCGCGGCGGCGCTGGGCCTGGACTACTATGACAATGGCAAAATCAGCGTGACGGACCTCGCGGTGCCCATCCTCAAGGGCGAAACCACCGCCGACAAGCTCCAGATCAAGGTGCAGGAGAAGCAAAACATCGCCGTTAACACCGCCGCCGCCAAGCTCCAGGGCGTCGAGCTTCCCCAGGCGCTGCTCGACCGCGCCGACAAGGACAAAGTGTACGACGCCATCACGCCCAAGCAGTGACAATGAAATGAAACGGCGCCGGGGCGGCATCTCAGCCGCCCCGCGCCGTTTTTTAATCTCCCGGCGGGCGCTCAGGCTTGCTGGCTGGCCGCCCACAGCTCATCGGCGTCCTCGACGTAGAGCTGCACCGCCCCGCACGCCCCGCAGATCCTGGCGCGGACCGGGCTGGTCTGGGTGCGCCGCCCGCTCCGCACTTCGACGTGCAGCTCGCCGCCGCTCATCAGGCCCCACTGGTCAAGCACCGCCGCCCGCTGGATCATCCGCTCCGCTCCGCACTGCCCGCATCGCTGTTCATCCGCCATCGCGCGATCTCCCATCAAGCCGGCGCAACTTTCCGCCGCCGGGCCTGTATGGCTTGATAGGAACGGTTGCGGCGGCGCGCGGCGCCGCGTTTGGAAGGAGCTGGCGATGGCTGATGTGTTCGCGGTGTTCGGCACCCTGTTGGCGATTGGCATTGCGTTTCCCGGGCTGCTGGCGGCCTGGTGGCTGCTGTTTCCCGGCCCGGTCGAGCGGGCGCGGCTCCAGATCGACCGCCATCCCTGGCGCTGTTTCTGGCTCGGGCTGCTGGCGCTCGTCCTGCTGCTGCTGCCGCTCGGCGTCCTGATGGCGCTGCCCAACGGCCTGATCCGGCTGGTCGGCTGGCTCGGCGCCGGGCTGGCGCTGGCCTCGTCGGCGATCGGCGCGGCCGGGATTGCGGC
>DASWWB010000755.1:0-8247 GCA_036406115.1 Herpetosiphonaceae bacterium | reverse complement strand
GCGGTCGGCGGCACGCTCGGCGACCTGGCCGAGTCCATGCTCAAGCGCCAGGCCGGCGTCAAGGACTCGGGGGCGCTCATCCCCGGCCACGGCGGCCTGCTCGATCGGATCGACTCGCTGCTCTTTACCGGGCCGCTGGTCTATTACCTGCTCGTCTTCATCGCTTAGCACTTAAACCGATGACTGCTAAAATTTAACGTAGCTCTAATATCATCGAACCAAAAGCTGTCAGGGCTTTTCAGCGAAAATCAAGCTGAAAAGCCCTGACAGCTTTTTCACCGCCGCCGGAACTATGTCGCCTTGACAAAGGGCCGGCGGGGGATTAAACTAGGCTCAGGTTTAGCACTCAATAGTTTGGACTGCTAAAAGCCACCAATCAAGGAGGAAGATTTCCATGTCTGATTTCCGCATTCGCCCGCTTGCAGACCGGGTGGTGATCAAGCCCCAGGCCAAAGAGGAAAAGACCAAGACCGGTCTGTTCCTGCCTGATACGGCCAGCAAAGAAAAGCCGCAGCAGGGCCAGGTCGTTGCAGTTGGCGAAGGTCGGCTGGATGACAACGGCAAGCGCATCGCGATGTCGGTGAAGGCCGGCGACACGGTGCTGTTCGCCAAGTACGCCGGCACCGAGATCAAACTCGATGACGAGGATTACCTGATCCTCGCCGAGAAAGACATCCTGGGCATCGTCCAGGAGTAAGCCGGCTGTCGTTCACCCAGATATGATCTCATACTAGGAGGATCCCCCAACCATGGCAAAGCAGGTTGCATTCAACGAAGAGGCCCGGCGCGCCCTGAAGCGCGGCGTTGATATTGTCGCCGACGCGGTGAAAACCACCCTCGGCCCGCGCGGCCGCAACGTGGCCATCGACAAGAAGTTCGGCTCGCCGACCGTCACCCACGACGGCGTCACGGTCGCCAAAGAGATCGAGCTGAAGGACCCCTTCGAGAACATGGGCGCCCGCCTGTTCGTCGAGGCCGCCACCAAGACCAACGATGTCGCCGGCGACGGCACCACCACCGCCACCGTGCTGGCCCAGGCGATCGTCCACGAGGGCCTGCGCCAGGTGGCCGCCGGCGCCAACCCGATGATGATCAAGCGCGGCCTCGACAAGGGCGCCGAGGCGCTGGTCAAGGCCATCCGCGATCTGTCCAAGCCGATCAACGACCGCACTGACATCGCCAGCGTCGCCGCCATCTCGGCCGCCGACCAGGTGATCGGCGATCTGATCGCCGAAGTGATGGAGAAGGTCGGCAAGGACGGCGTGATCACGGTCGAAGAGGGCAAGGGCCTGGGCTTCGAGACCGAGTACACCGAGGGCATGCAGTTCGACCGCGGCTATGTTTCGGCCTACTTCGTCACCAACTCCGAGCGCATGGAGACCGAGCTTGACGATCCCTACATCCTGATCACCGACAAGAAGATCTCGTCCATCCAGGAGATCCTGCCGGTGCTGGAGAAGGTCCTTCAGTTCAGCAAGAACCTGGTCATCGTGGCCGAGGACGTGGACGGCGAGGCCCTGGCGACCCTGGTCGTCAACAAGCTGCGCGGCACGATCAACGCCCTGGCGATCAAGGCCCCCGGCTTCGGCGACCGCCGCAAGGCCATGCTCCAGGATCTGGCCATCCTGACCGGCGGCACCGTGATCAGCGAGGAGATCGGCCGCAAGCTCGACAGCGCCACGATCGAGGACCTGGGCCGCGCCCGCCGCGTCATCGCCAACAAGGATGAGACCACGATCATCGAGGGCCGCGGCGACGAGGGCGCGATCAAGGGCCGCATCGACCAGATCCGCGCCCAGATCGAGACCACGACCAGCGACTTCGACCGCGAGAAGCTCCAGGAGCGCCTGGCCAAGCTGGCCGGCGGCGTGGCCGTCCTCAAGATCGGCGCCGCCACCGAGCCCGAGCTGAAAGAGCGCAAGCACCGCGTCGAGGACGCCCTCTCCACCGCCCGCGCGGCGGTCGAGGAAGGCATCGTCCCCGGCGGCGGCGTGGCCCTGCTCAGCATCCTCGGCGCCCTCGACAATGTCGAGACGATCAACCAGGATGAGAAGGTCGCTGTCACGATCCTGCGCCGCGCCCTCGAGGAGCCCATCCGCCAGCTGGCCCGCAACGCCGGCGAGGACGGCGCGGTGATCATCGACACCGCCCGCCGCATGCAGCGCGACGAGAAGGACTCGACGATCGGCTACAACGTGCTGACCGGCGAGTACGGCTCGATGGTCAAGATGGGCATCATCGACCCGGCCAAGGTCACCCGCTCGGCCATCCAGAACGCGGTCTCGATCGCCTCAATGATCCTGACCACCGACGCCCTGATCACCGACATCCCCGAGAAGGAAGGCGCGCCGGCTGGCGGCCCCGGTGGCATGGGCGGCATGGGCGGCATGGACTTCTAAGTCCCGCCCGATCACTCACCAGCGCGGCCCCGGTCAATCGACCGGGGCCGCGCCGCTTTAGCCGCTCACAGCCAGCGCCGCACCTGGCGCCGGTAGGCGGCGTAGGCCGCCCCGAACCCCGCCGCCATCCGCCGCTCCTCGAACCGGATGTACCAGCGATCGACGATGACGACGAACCCGGCGGCGACGGCAAACGGGCTCAGCGCCCCAAGCAGCACGGCCAGGCCGAACAGCGCCGCCGCGAAGCCCAGATACATCGGGTTGCGGCTGAAACGGAACAGGCCGTCGGCGACAAGCCGGGTCGGCTCCTCGAAGGTTTGGATATTCGCCCCACTGCTGGCGAACCGCCGCGAGCCGGCGACCGACAGCCCCAGGCCGCCCAGCAGCAGCGGCAACCCCGCCAGCGTCAGCGGCCAGCCGATCAGCGCCGACAGCGGCAACAAGCGCCAAAGCGCGATCATCGACAGGGCGCACGCAACAAACAGCCGGGGCGGCATCAACCATCGCATAGGCCAGATCCTTTCTACGCAACCAACACACTCGCGGCATTGTAAAGGGGTGAATCCGCAATGCAAGGCTTCGGGGCGCACTGGTCACAGCCGTTCACGCCGCTGACACAATCAGTCCGAAACCGCCAAGCGCTCCAGCAGCCACAGCCCGCCAAGCGCCAGCCCGCCCGCCACGACGGCGCCGCCAAGCAGCGCGCCCCAGAAATAGCCCAGCGCCCTGCCCTCCGCCGCCGGCGTCACGGCCGGATCGGCGCGCAAGCGGCTGATCAGCGCATGCGCCCCCAGCCACCAGACGCCCGGCGGCGCCAGCCAGAACAGCCAGCCGGCCCACGCCTCAATCTCCCCGCGGCCGCCCCGGCCCGGGCACGCCGCCGCCAGCGCCAGCATCGGCAGCCAGCAGGCGACGAGCCCTAGCGTACACAGCGCCAGCATTTCCAGCGTTTTTCCCGCAATCCGCATCGGCAGTCCTCGCTTCTATGCATCCGCCAGCCGAGATCAGCGCGGCGGCACCGGGAGGTCGCGCTCGAAGAAGACAGACTCCGCCGACATGCCGGCGGAGTTCTCGTCGAACAGGGCCGTCATAGTCGCGTGAATTGGCGACGGCACACTCCCGGTCGGCGTTCGGCGAAAGAGATTGATTGGCAGCGTGACCGTATCGCCAGCATGGGGATACGCGGTGACAAACCCGCTGTCGTAGGCGACCCATGCGCCCTGCTCGAAACGGAAATTGAAGCTCTGCGCCAGGTAGGGGCCATCGCCGTTGCCGGCGCGAAGACTTAAGCGGAACAGCTCGGTCTCGGGCGGCAGATTGACAATCTGGAGCGTGACCAAGCGGGTCATCCGGGCGGCGGAATCGGGGCTCCGCTCAACGCGGACCACGCGCACGTCGATCGGGGCCTGCTTCGCCCGCTCCTGCCGGGCCCGGAACGCCGCGATTTTCGGCCGCAGATCCTCCGCCCGCTGCGCCATCTCCCACTCATTCGCGGCCCAGGGGATGGCGATCGCCAGCAGCGGCAGGAGCAGGAAGGCAGCCACGGCGCCGGTCCGCGCCCGATTCCCCACGCCAAATTCCTCCAGCCTGCCATCCAGACTCAGCGCCCCGGCGATAAAGATCCCGACCGGCGCGAGCAGGACAATCGCCCACAGCAGCCCCGTCCAGTCCGACAATCCGCCGGAACAGCCGAAGTTCATGGCGCACCCGAAGGAATAGCTGAAAAGCAAGCCCCCGCCGCAGCCGACGACCAGCGCCGAGGCCAGCCCGCATAGCAGCAGGCGCCCCGCGAAACGACCGAAATGCTTCATTCGCCCTCCCCTCCCGCGCAACGCTTGGTTTGCTGACTCGCCCAGCATAGCCCGCCGCCGCCAGCGCCGGATGCGCCGAAAGTGACATCCCGGGCGCCACCCCGCCGAGCCGGCGGCCCATCCCCCGACAGCGAGGCGTAGGCGGCCCGCCCGACAGTCGATAGCTGACAGCCGATAGCTCTTTTCCCCCTTGCGCTGGCGCGAAAGGCCTGTATGATAGCGGCGGATTTCCACCGCCCGTGAATCAGCCTGGCGCTCCGGCGCCACCAGCGCCCCGATCCCGCGCTGGCGTCAACAGGAGGACCCGCATGCTGCTCCGCCGACTATTCCTGATGTTTGCCGGCCTGCTGCTGGCCGTCGTGCCCTTCCTCACCAGCCTCCTGGTCTACGGCGGGATGCCGGCAGGCTTCGGCGTCTTTCCGCCGCAGCAAACCGGGTTGGTGCCGGGCTTCAACCTGATCGCCTTTATCTTCGGCTGCCTGATCGTGGCCGGGATCTCGATCTTCCTGATCTTCCCGCAGTGGTTCGGCTTCGGCCCGGCGATCGTGCCGCCGATCGTCAAGGGGCCGCACAACAACTTCCCCTGGTGGTTCTGGCCGGGCGTCGCCATGTGGATCTTCTTCTGGGGGCTGATGTGGTTCCAGTGGGCCGCGTTCGGCAGCCTGGTCCACTACACGTTTGTGCCCATGTGGTGGGGGTTCATCCTCACAATCGACGGGGTGGTCTACAAGCGGCTGGGCGGCGGCTCGCTGATCGCCAAGCGGCCGGGCGCGATGTTCGCAATCGCGGTTTCATCCTGCTTCGGCTGGTATTTCTTCGAGTACCTTGACTATTTTGTCTTCTCCAACTGGTACTATCCGTACAACACGATTTTCACAACGACTGGCTATATTCTCTGGTACGGGCTGGCCTACACCACCGTGATGCCGTCGATCTTCGAGTGGTATAATTTGCTCACGACTTTCGACTTCTGGCGCAAACGCTACGCCAACGGGCCGAAGATCACGCTCAGCCGCCCGGTCTGGTGGGGGATTTTCGGCCTGGGCGTGGCGTCGCTGGCGGCGCTGGTGAAGTGGCCGTTCATCTTTTTCTCGATGGTCTGGATCAGCCCGCTGCTGGTCCTGACCTCGGCCCTGCACCTGATGGGCTACTGGACGCCGTTCAAGCCGATCGAAAAAGGCAACTGGTCGATGGCGCTGCTGATGGCCATCGCCTGCATGTTCAACTATTTCCTCGGCGAGATGTGGAACTACTGGAGCCCGCCCAACAACCCCAACTTCTGGATGTATGACGTGCCGTTCGTCAACGTGGCCAAGATCTTCGAGATGCCGTTCCTGGGCTTTTTCGGCTACCTGCCGTTCGGCGTGATGTGCTGGGTCTGGTGGATCCAGAACGCCTATATTTTGAACGCCAACCCGGATATCGAGGTGGTGCCGACGCCGGACGGCCCCTGAGCGCGGGGCGGCGCCTCGCTGCCGGCGGGTTTTCCACTGCCGTGGGGGATTCGCCCTCCCCCGCCTCCCTGCCGGGAGATTGCCCCTGCCGGGGCGGGGTTCGCCCTCCCCCGCCTCCCTGCCGGGAGGAGCGCCAAGGGGGCGTGCCCCCTTGCATCCCCCAAAGGCCGTGGATGGGCGCTCAGGGTTGTTTGGGCGCACAGGGCCGTCGCATTTCGGACATTCGCTTGATTTTAGTTGTGAAGATGAGATATTCTCCGTAGTGACTTAAGAAGCATCGCCCATGCGCTGAATGCGCGGAGCTTCCGGCGACGCAGGCCCACCCAACCCATCCAGCCCGAAGAATCACCACAACGCCCCGGCAACAGGCGAGTGGTACCAAAAAACCAACAAACAACCACCGCCTAAGCGCGTACATTCGGGGGTGCAGGGGGCGATGCCCCCTGCGCTCCTCCCGCAAGGGAGGCGGGGGAGGGCGCCCCCTCGCCGGCAGGCGAAAAGATCAAAGCCCGAGCCGGAGCGCGAGACAAAAACCCCGCCGGCAGGCAAAAAGATCGAAGCAAGCGGGAATGGCCCCGCCGGCAGGCGAAAGCATCGGGCCCGCAGCGGCACCGCACCAGGGGAAGCACTCGCCGGCAGGCGAAACAAAGGAGCAACACGCATGACAACCCTTGCCAACTACACGGTCGGCGGCAGCATCTACGAGAGCGCCAACTCGCTGATCTACCGAGGGCGGCGCGCGGAAGACGGGCTGCCGGTCGTGCTCAAGCTGCTCAAAGACCCCTATCCCGCCCCGGAGCAGATCGCCCGCATGAGCCGCGAGTACGAGATCGTGCGCCGGCTGACGGACGGCGGCGATCTGCCAGGCGTGATCAGGGCCCTGGCGCTGGAGGCCGATCACCAGCGGCCGGTGATTGTCTTCGAGGACGTGGGCGGGCAGTCGCTGGCCCAGCAGGGCATGGCAGGCAAGCTGGAGCTGGCGGATCTGCTGCGGCTGGCGATCACCGTCGCCGACACCATCGGCCAGATCCACCAGCGCCAGGTCATCCACAAAGACATCAACCCCTCGAATATCATCTACAACCCCGCCAGCGGCGCCGTGCAGATCATCGACTTCGGCATCTCGACCCTGCTCTCGCGCGAAAATCCCTCGCTCCGCAGCCCGAATGTGCTGGAGGGCACGCTGGCCTATCTCTCGCCTGAGCAGACCGGCCGCATGAACCGGGCGATCGACTACCGCACCGACCTCTACTCGCTGGGCGCGACGCTGTACGAGCTGCTGACCGGCGAGCGGCCCTTCGAGGAGACCGATCCGCTGGAGCTGGTCCACGCCCACCTGGCGCTCCAGCCGGAGCCGCCCGCCCAGCGCCGGCCGGGCATCCCGCAGGCTGTCTCGGAGATCGTGCTGCGGCTGATGGCCAAGAACGCCGAGGACCGCTACCAGTCGGCCCAGGGGCTCAAGGCCGACCTGGAGCGCTGCCTGGCACAGCTGGAGCGCGAGGGCAGGATCGACAGCTTCGCCCTCGGCGCCGACGACCGCTCGGACCGCTTCCAGATTTCGCAGAAGCTCTACGGCCGCGAGCGCGAGCTTGATTCGCTGCTCGATGCCTTCGAGCGGGTCGCGGCGGCCGAGGGCGAGGGCGACCCCGGCCGCTCCGAGCTGCTGCTGGTCGCCGGCTACCCCGGCATCGGCAAATCGGCGCTGGTCCAGGAGCTGTACCGGCCGATCACCAGGCGCCACGGCTACTTCACCGCCGGCAAGTTCGATCAGTTCCAGCGCAACATCCCGTATTCGGCGCTGATCCAGGCGCTGCGGGCGCTGGTCCGCCAGCTGCTGACCGAGCGCGAGGATCAGATCGCCACCTGGCGCGAGACGCTCCAGGCGGCGCTGGGCGTCAACGGCCAGGTGATCGTCGACGTGATCCCCGACGTGGCGCTGATTATCGGCCCGCAGCCGCCGCTGCCCGAGCTGGCGCCGACCGAGGCCCAAAACCGCTTCAACCTCGTCTTCCAGCAGCTCATCCAGGCCTTCGCCGGGCCGACCCATCCGCTCGTGATGTTCCTCGACGATCTCCAGTGGGCTGACGGCGCCTCGCTGCGGCTGCTGGAGTCGCTGGTGCTGGCGACCGCCAGCCACCACCTGCTGCTGATCGGCGCCTACCGCGACAATGAAGTCGGCGAAGCCCATCCGCTGATGCTGAGCCTGAAGGCCATCCGCGAGGCCGGCGCCGCGCCCGGCCAGATCAGCCTGGGGCCGCTGCGCCAGGAGGACGCCGAGGCGCTGCTGGCGGATTCGCTGCCGAGCAGCCCGGAGGCCATCGGCGAGCTGGCCCGCCTGACCCTGGCCAAAACCGACGGCAACCCCTTCTTCCTCACCGAGTTCCTCAAATCGCTGTACCAGGAGCAGCTGCTGCGCTTCGACCACCGCGACGGGCGCTGGCAGTGGAACGTGCGCGACATCCAGCGCCACGCCATCACCGACAACGTGGTGGAGCTGATGGCGCGCAAGATCAGCCAGCTGCCGGATGAGACCCAGGGGGCATTGCACCTGGCGGCGGCGATCGGCAACCAGTTCGGCCTGCG
>DASWWB010000754.1:0-11991 GCA_036406115.1 Herpetosiphonaceae bacterium | reverse complement strand
GTGAATAACCGCGTAGTTGTCGATCGCCACCAGGACGGCGGGCAGCCGCTTGTCGGGATAGCGCTCGTTGTAGTCGTACAGGCTGGTCGCATCGGCCTCGCTGAAGATCTGCTGGCGCTCGTCGGCGATTCGGTTGATCCGGTCCAGCAAGCGGCCCATGCGCTCGTCGAAAGTTTCTTCGTCGGCGTAGACAGCGGTGCCGACATGCGGCAGGGCTTCGATGTTGCGGTAGTTGCGGCCGCCGAGATCCAGCACGTAGACGTGCAGCTCGTCGGGCGAGTGGGTCGCGGCCAGCGACGTGATGATCGTCCTGACCAGCGAGGTCTTGCCCCAGCCCGAGTCGCCCATGATGATCAGGTGGTTGCGAGTCAGATCGAACTCATACTGCTCCTGGCTGGCTTCCCACGGATTGTCGACCAGCAGCACCGCCGGGCGCATGGCCTGGTTGCGCCAGTCGACACCCTGCCACAGCTCCGAGGTGTCGTCGTTGAGCCAATCCGTCACCGACATCTGGAAGTAGGAGACCTCGCGGGTCTGGGCGTTGATGATCGGCGATTGGAGGCTGAAGACTTCGGGCAGGAAGTTGGGCCACGGCTTGGGCGTGGGCTGCCAATCCACCAGCTCGCCGGAGATCTGCACCACCATATCGAACAGCTTCGGCAGATCCTCGTTGGAGGCGGCGTTGGCCACCGGGCGCTCCGGCCAGTTCACCGGATGCGGGCGGTCGTCGGGTTGGTTCTCGCCGGTGTACGACATCTGGATCAGCTCCAGATTCTCGTTGCCGACCTGGATGTAGCCGCGGCCAGGCATGCCGTTGGGCAGCAGCGCCGCGTCCGGCCGGCGCAGCATTTCGCGCGAGGTGTCGACTTGCTCGACGCGGAGACACATGCGCAGCTTGATGTTGGCGCGCATCTGATCCGACACGCCCTTGGGCCGCTGGGCCGCCAGGATGAGGTTGACGCCCTGGGCGCGGCCGACGCGGGTGATGCTTTCCAGCGCCGGCAGGTATTCCGGGCTGTCATCGAGCATTTCAGCGTACTCGTCGGCGATCACGAACAGATGCGGGTAGGGCTCGCGGGTCAGGTGCAGGCCCTTCTCGCGGTACTCGACGATGTCTTTGGTGCCGGTTTCCGCGTTGAGCGCCTGGCGCCGGCGGATCTCGGCGGCGATCGAGGTGAACATGCGGTTGACCGCCGCCTTGTTCAGGTTGGTGACGATATCCACGCAGTGCGGCAGGTTCTCGAACGGCTTGAAGGCGCCGCCGCCCTTGTAGTCGATCAGCACAAAGTTGAGGATGTCGGGCGAGTAGTTGAGCGCCAGGCCGACGATCAGGGTCATCAGCAGCTCGGATTTACCGGCGCCGGTGCCGCCGGCGATCATGCCGTGGACGCCGTCCTTCTTCGCTTCCATATGAATGGTGCGCTTGCGGTTGCCGGATGCGATGCCAAGCGTCACCGCCAGCCAATCGGCGTGTTCGGCCGAGCGGTTGCGGTCCCAGACGCGGCGCGTGATGTCTTTCAGCTCTTGGACGAACGACGGCGGGTTGGCCGGGATCTCGTGCATCTCCGTCAGGACCTGGCGGAACGACGAGGTCTTGGGCAGGGCGCCGATCCGCAGCGGCTCGCGGAACTTGATCCCGGAGCTGGCGATGTAGTCGGTCATGCCCTTGCCGATGGCGCGGATGTGGCCCGCTTCGCCGCGGACTTGGCCGTGGGCGTCGACCGAGCCGGGCGGCAGCGCGATCTGGAAGGCCAGCGGCGTGCGGCCGACGCGGACGTAGCCGCGCCCCGCCACCTCTTCGATGTCGCCGATCTGCGAGCCGACGATCGAGGGATAATCCTGATTGTCAGCGAGGCGCAGCGTCAGGCGCTCGGTGAACAGGCTGTAAAGCTTGCTGTTGAGCACGCTCAGGCGCGTCGCCGTGATCAAGAAGTGCAGGCCGTAGGCTTTGCCCTGGCGCGCCAGGTTGATGAAAGCCTCCATCATGCTGTTCTCGTCCTTCTTGCCGCCGCCGTCGCCGAAGGTCTCGATGTATTCGAGGAAGTTGTCGATCACGATCAGCATCGCCGGCTCGGGCTTGGCCGCCACGGCGTTGTACTCGTACAGCGTCGCGGAGCCGGATTCGCTGAACAGCTTCTTGCGCTGGTCGGCGACATCGTTCAGCTCGCGCCAGAGCTGCTGGACCCGCTCCTCGTAGCCTTGCTCGTCGGGCATGATGATCGTGCCGACCTGGGGCAGGGCCCGCAGCGACTCGAGGTTGCGGCCGCCCAGGTCCAGGATGTGGGCGTTGAACTCGTTGGGCGAGTGGGTGGCCGCCAAGCTCATGATCAGCGCGCGGATCAGGGTCGTCTTGCCCCAGCCGGAGGCGCCGAACAGCACCGCGTGGCCGCGGGTCAGGTCCACGATCAGCGGCATCTGCTTGGCGTTGTAGGGATCGTCGAGCAGGCCGGGGATGCCGCGCATCGCCGTCTTGTCCCAGTCCACGCCGTGCCACTTGGCCTTGCCGTCCTTCCAATCCTGAAGGGCGGGATTGAGCGTCAGGCGCTGGCCGGGCTGGTTCCAGGTGATCAGCCCGCGATAGGCGGGATCGAGGTAGCGCTCGCTGAGCGGATCGTTGAAGGTGATCGCCGACGGCAGGAACGGCGGCCAGGGCGTCATCGGCCGCTCGTGCTTGTTCTCGTTCAGGATCTCATTCGCCATCTCGCGGATCACATCGTAGAACTTCGGCTTCTCGGCGCCGTCCGGCACCGGCACATAGTCGTAGTTCTCGCCGGTGTAGGAAACCTGCACCAGCTCGATGTTCTCGTTGCCGACCTGGATGTAGCCGCGGCCGGGCATGCCGTTGGGCAGATAGGCCGCGTCGGAGCGGCGGAGCATTTCGCGCGACGTATCGACGCCTTCGACGCGGAGACAGATGCGGAACTTGATGTTGGCGCGCATCTGGTCAGTCACGCCGACCGGCCGCTGGGCCGCCAGCAGCAGGTTGACGCCTTGGGCGCGGCCGACGCGGGTGATGCTTTCCAGCTCATCCTTGAACTCCGGCGTGTCGCTGATCATCTCAGCGTACTCGTCGATGATGATGAACAGGTGCGGGTAGCCGTCCTTGACCAGGTGCAGGCCCTTCTGGCGGTACTCGACGATGTCTTTGGTGCCGGTTTCCGCGTTCATGCGCTGGCGGCGCTGCATCTCCGCGTTGATCGCCGTGAAGAACCGCCGCACCGCGGACTTGTTCAGGTTGGTGATCATATCGACGGTGTGCGGCAGGCCGGTGAAGGGCATGAACGCGCCGCCGCCCTTGTAGTCGACCAGCACGAAGTTGAGGATGCTGGGATCGTAGTTGAGCGCCAGGCCGAGGATCAGCGTCATCAGCAGCTCGGACTTGCCGGCGCCGGTGCCGCCGGCGATCAGGCCGTGGACGCCGTCTTTCTTGGCTTCCAGCGACATCACGCGGGGCCGGTTGCCCGCCATCACGCCGATCGTCACTTTGAGCCAGTCGGCGTGCTCGGCGGACGCGCTCTGCGCCCAGCGCTGGCGGGTGATCTCCTTGAAGCGCGGCAGGAAGGTGGCATCCAGATCCAGGCCGAACTCGCGCGCGAGCAGTTGCTTGAACAGGACAGCCTTGGGCAGGGGATCGACGCGCACCGGCAGGCGGTACTTGCGGCCGGAGCGGGCGATGTAGTCATTCATCACGCCGGCGAGCTGCTCGATCTCCTTGGACTCGTTGCCGGTCGAGCCGTCGGCGCGGGTCAGATCGAAGGGCACCGCGACCTGGAAGCTCAGCGGATTGATGCCGACCTTGGTGTAGCCGCGGCCGGGGATATCGGCGATCTCCGAGACGGCGCCGCCGGCGATCGTGCGATAGTCGGTGTGATCGCTCAGCTTCAGGGTGTAGCGCTCGGTGAAGAGGCTGAAAAGCTGGTTCGACAGGTCGCTCAGGCGGCCGATCGTGATCACAAAGTGGATGCCGTAGGGCTTGGCCAGGCGGGCGAGGCCGATGAACTTGTCCATCGCCGTCTCGACGCCCTCCTCTTGGCCGCCGAAGGTTTCGTTGAACTCCAGGAAGTTGTCGATCGCCATGACGATCGCCGGCTGGAGATTCTCCGGGTGCAGCTTGTTGTACTGATAGACATCCGGCAGGCTGGCGTTCGTCAGGAGAGTTTTGCGCTTGTCGACGATATCTTCG
The DNA here is from genome assembly GCA_036406115.1 of Herpetosiphonaceae bacterium. GTDB lineage: Bacteria > Chloroflexota > Chloroflexia > Chloroflexales > Herpetosiphonaceae > DASWWB01. Next base: position 7,808 of record DASWWB010000754.1, on the reverse strand, counting down.
ATCTCGCGCAGCAGCTGCTCGACGCGCTCGACGTAGCCTTCCTCGTCGGGGATAACCACCGCGCCGACGTGGGGCAGCTTGTCGAGGATGCCCAGGTTGCGGCCGCCCAGGTCGAGGATGTAGGCGTGGAAGTGGTTGGGCGAGTGAGTGGCCGCCAGGCTGACGATCAGCGAGCGGATAAAGGTGGTCTTGCCCCAGCCCGAGGCGCCGAACATCACCATGTGGCCGCGCGGGAAGTCGATCACCAGCGGAATCTGCTTGGCCGCGTAGGGATTGTCGATCAGGCCGACAACCGGGCGCATGGCGTACTCGCTCCAGTCCAGGTTCTCAACCCAGCCGTTGGAGTCGCTCAGCCAGCTGGTAATTGATGGATTGAGCGAGAGATTGCCGTCGTTCGGCTGGCCCAGCGTGATATCCTCGATGCCGACCAGATACTCTTTGAAGGTCAGGGCCTTGGCAGTCTGATCGGAGGCGATCAAGGTCTGGGAGAGCGACAGGTTGCGCGACAGGAAATCCGGCCACGGCGCGCGCTGGATGGGCAGGCCATGCTCTTTGTGCTGCATATTCAGGGCATCGATGATCGCCTTGTACAGCTCGGGCGGCGTCTGGTCGAGGGCGACCTCGCGCGAGCCGCCGCCGCGATCCGGCCAGATGACCAGCTCGACCGGCGGGCGGGTCGGGTCGATGTAGGGCGCGCCGCTATAGGCCACCTGGATCAGCTCGATCTCTTCGTTGCCGACCTGGAGATAGCCGCGGCCGGGGATGCCGTTGGGTAGATAGGCCGCGTCGGAGCGGCGGAGCATTTCGCGGCTCTCGCCAGCGGTCTCCACGCGGAGCGAGATGCGGAACTTGATGTTCGAGCGCATCTGATCGCTGATGCCGCTCGGGCGCTGGGCCGCGAGGATCAGCGAGACGCCCTGGGCGCGGCCGACGCGGGTGATGCTCTCGAGCTCGCCCTTGTACTCGGCGCGATCCGCGATCATTTCGGCGAACTCGTCGACGATAATAAAGAGGAAGGGATAGGGCATGTGGGTCAGGTGCAGGCCCTTCTGGCGGTATTCGACGATGTTCTTGGTGCCGGTGTCGGCGTTGAGCGCCTGACGGCGTTTCATCTCCGCGTTGATCGCCGTGAACATACGGGTCACGCCGTCGCCGGCCAGGTTGGTGATGATATCGACGCAGTGGGGCAGGGCCTCGAACTCCTTGAACGCGCCGCCGCCTTTGTAGTCGACCAGCACGAAGTTGAGCACCGAGGGATTGTAGGTCACGGCCATCGCCGTGATCATCGAGATCAGCAGCTCGGATTTGCCGGAGCCGGTCGAGCCGGCGACCATGCCGTGGGTGCCGTCGCGCTTGGCCGAGAAGACCATGGTGCGGGCCTTGTTGCCGGCCATCATGCCCATCTTGACGCGCATCCAGTTGGCGTACTGCGGCTTCTCGCTGTCCTGCCACTGGCGCCAGGAGTCGGCTTTCAGCTCTTGCAAGTCGGCGTAGCCCATCAAATCCAGGAACAGCACCGCGCTGACCAGGTTGGCGCCGGCGCTCTGGCGGACATTGAGCGTGGCCAGCTCCTCGGCCGCCGCGCGCAGCTCCGCCTGGTCGACGACGAAGTCAGCCTCGCCGACATAGCGGAACGAATTGACGCCCGACTCGGCGTAGCGGAAGAACAGCCGCTTGTTCTGGGCGACCTTGCTGTTCGTGGCGGGCGAGGTCTTTTCAATCTCCAGCACCGAGCGGCAGCCGCTGGGCACCTTGCCGCGCTCCGGCACCAGAAAGATAATCGCGGCGCCGAGCATCGCGCCCTGCTCCAGCAAGATCGAGATCGCGCCGTCGGACTCCAGGCTGCCGAGGCGGTTGGCGGTGTCCTCGCTGGCGTCGAGCAGGTCGATCACGACCAGCAGGAACGGCAGCGTCGGATTGCCCTTGCCGGAGTCGTCGCTCTCTTCGAGGCGGATCTTGCGCTGGGTCAGCACCTTGCGGATGCCTTCCAGGTACTTATCGAACTCGTCGCCCTCGTCGTCGTCGTAGGGATTGGCGTTGGGATCGACCTTGATATCGCTGACGAAGCAACAGAATTTGTTCTGCTCATCGCCGGCGGAGTGCGGCAGCGCCTCGACCCAATCCCACGCCTCTTTCTTGTAGCCAAGCACATACAACCGCGAGTCCATCGCCGCGTGGAACACGACGTGATGGAGCAGGAAGCCGCGGATGAACTCATAGACCGACTGGCGGTCGCCGGCGATGCCCAGCGAGTGGGTGACCGGGGTCAGCGAGTTCTCGTCCTTCTTGGCTGCGTCGCCGCCGTCCTCTTTGGGCGGCTGGTAGAGGGAGATAATGATGGGAATATCGGAGACAAAGCGCGAGTCGGCGTCGAGCTTCATCGCCTCGCGCACCTGGGGATCGGTGAAATCATCGACATTGGTCAGCTCATAGACGACCGTCGAGGGCAGCGTGCCCATGCCAAGGCGGATCGCGCCGAAGTCAGCGTCGGAGGTGCGGCGCTCCCAGAGGCGGGCGCTGGTGCGCAGGGTGCGATCGGTTTTATCGACCTCGGCGCGGGCGTTGTAGATCACCTTGAGGCTGGTGCCGACATCGGGATAGTTGTAGCGGTAGAAGCGGCGCTGCATATCGTGGTTGATATGCATCTCCTTGTTCATCTCCACCAGCTGGTCCGCGTAGGCCTTCTCCATCTCCGCCTTTTTGTTTTTCTCGCGGATGTAGCTATAGATGCCGAAGGAGGTGGAGGCGACCACCGAGAGCGCCATCGGGATCATCAGCAGCGGGCTGCGGCCCGAGCCGCCGAAGCTGGAGACCATCACATAGCCGACGATCGTCAGCATCGGCAGACCCAGTTGGATCAGCCGCTGGATGCTATCTTCTTCCTTCTTCGGCGGGCCGGGAATCTCCTTGCGGTCAGCGGGCAGTTCCGGCTGGATTCGTGGCGGGCGATCTATGTAGATAGGCTTCTTCATACGCGGCTCCAAATGCTCCCATGACTCTACGGTACGCCTTCCGGGCGGAAGGTTGACGGCGGACTATGGCTGGCGGATCCGGGCTTGAACTTCCCGGCTATCATATCACATCACATCCACTTCGCACATCTGTTTATCGGGTTGACAGGTCTCTGAGAAGTTAGTAGAGTATGCCGCAACCCATCCGGCCCGTGTACCTTTCATCACCCACCCAAGCCCCCCGGCAACCGTCAATACATAGAGTGGAACGGAGGCGTAAGCCATGAAACAGGTTTGCCTTTTATGCGAGCGAACCTCACTTGACAACAACCTGTATTGCCAGGAAACATACTGCCCGGCCGAGACGTCGCCCCTGATCCTCAGCTACGGCAGCTGGCTCGGCGACATCGAGATCGTCAAAGCGTTGGCAATCCTCCGCTCGTCGGTGCTGTACGAAGCCCGCCACCAAAAGAAAAAAGTGTTTCTCAAAGTCGCCCACCCCGGCGTCGAAAACACCGACCGGCTCAAGCGCGAGTCGGAGTTCCTGCGCAACCTCCAGATCAACAAGGAGAAGAGCCTCTACCTGCCGATCTGGCTGCCCCCCTACGCCAACACGACGGTGGATATCAAGACCGATCCCTACGGCCGCGCGATGCTGGGCGAGCATCTGCTCTACTACTTTATGTTCGAGCATTTCCCCGGCGAGCCGCTGCGCGACGTACTGACCAAAAACCCCCAGCTCTGGATCACCCACATCGGCTGGCTGATGATCAATATCTCGTCGGCGGTGGCGGAAATGCAAAGCAAGGGCATGTACAACTTCGGCCTCTCGCCCGAGTCAGTGCTGGTCCACTTCGACGAGGATCCCAACGTGCCGCGGATCATGCTCTTCGATCTGGGCATCGCCTGCACCCGCGACAACTTGGCGCCGAACTGGTACTCGTTCTTCGTGCCGCCGGCCTATACCGCGCCGGAGCTGGTGCAGCCCGCCCTGGCCCAGGCCGGCTATCACACCGATGTCTACAATCTTGGGTTGATTCTGTATGAGTTGCTGGTGGGCGAGCCGTGCGTGCCCTTCAAGCTGCGCAGCGACGAGGATGTGTACAAAGCGGTTGAGAACAACGAGCGCGTGCGGATGAATCGCACCGAGGATGTCAAGGCCGTTGCTGACATCGCGCTCCAGGCTGTCAGCGCCAATCCCAACCATCGCTACCAAAGCGCCGCCCAGCTGGCACAGGAGCTGATGAAGAACTTCAACGAGGTCCCCGGCATGAAGAAAAGCTGGGCGCCGAACCTGAACACGACCCTGGTCGTCACGATTTCGCTGCTGACCGTCGCCTTCCTGATCACGCTCTTCGTCACCCTCAAAGAGCTGAATATCTTCTAACTCCCCCCGCGCCTAAAGATAACGATGGCTGGCTGACAAAACATCAGCCAGCCATCGGCGGTGGCCGGGCGGCGCTCAGTGGCGCGCCGCCCGGCTGCCAGGATTTAGTGGAACTTGGTGGCGCCGGCGGCGTCGCCGTTCTTGTAGGCCGCGACCGACTTCGTCACGTCCTGGTTCAGCTCTTCGCACTTGTCGGAGATCTGATCGATGAACGGCTTGACTGCGTCGATGTACTGAGCGACGACCAAGCCGCCGACCAGACCGATGAAGGCGGTGGCCTTCAGGGTGTTGGAGAGCATATCCAGCACCTTCGCGACATTCGCCAGCACCTGGCTGACCTGGCCCAGCGTCTTCGCCATGTTCTCCACGGCGGGGGCGTCCATGAAAATCTCGTCACCAGCCATTATGTATCCTCCTAGGATTTATGTCAGCTTATCTAAGCGAAAGCGGGCTACTGGCGCGAGCCTAGTAGAACTTCATCTTGTCGCGCAGGCCGTTGACGATGCCGCGGCAGGTGGCGTCGGCGTTGTCAACGATGTCGCGGGCCTTGTTCAGGTTGCCGATCTTGGCGGTGATGGCGTCGCCGATGCGGGTCACGCCGGGGACGGCAATGCTGCTCAGCTCATTGACGAAGGCGTCCGCGCCCTGGCCGACCCAGGAACCGCTGACAACCTCGCCGATGATCGCTTTGATCGGCGCCATGGCGGCTTCCTGGACGATGTTGAACTGCTGCGACAGGCCCTGAAGAACCTGGTCAAGAACGGCCCGAGCCAAACGCATCAACAGTTTTTTCATGCTCTATATCTCCTTAAGAGTGCGAGTTCAATCTTAGCCGAACAGCGGAGCCGACTCTTCCTGGTCCGCAGACTTCATCGATTCCATCGCCGACTGGCAGGAGTCAGCCATGTCCTGGAATTTCTCGATCAGCTTGTTCAGCGCGGGAGCGAAATCCGAGCGCAGGCCGTCCACCATCTCGTCGGAGTAGTGGCCCTTAGCGGCCTCTTCGAAGGCGCTGGCGATGCTCTGAAGCTCGGAGGCGGTATCCTGGAGGGTCTCTTTGCCCGCGAGGAAGGTTTTGATCATCGCCTCCATGTCGCTGTAGTTCATCTTCATAATATCGGCCATTGTGGTCTCCTTATCAATTTATGATGTGGCTGTTTGAAAGCCTACGCGCGCCAGTTGCTGAACACGTTCTTGGCCTCTTCCTCGGCATCCTCGAGAACGCGGGCGATCTCGGCGGTCTTCGAGGACGACTCGGCGAACAGTTCCTGCAGGCGCTGGGTGGCCGGCGAAACGTCGCTCTCCATCTCGTTGAAGAACGCGACCTGAGCGTCGCCGAGCCAGCTCTGCTGCAGCGGGTCCATCGAGCTCTTGACGCTCTGGATCAGCTGGGAGACAACATCGGCCTGCTGGTTGAAGCGCTGGGCGATCTGCTCGAGCCCTTCGTAATCGGATTGAACTACTGGTGCTGCCATTGACTCAGTCCTCCTTAGTTTGTAGAACCCCTATCCCCGTAAAACTGTTGGTTCGCGGTGTTGTACGTTTGTTCCGGCGTTTGCGTTACGATCTGGTCCTGCGTTGCTGCGTCGCCCATTCCGATATTCATACCGAGACTATACGCGAGATTCGCGACCGTAGCGGCGAACGGTTCCGCTAGGCGCAAGCCATCGCAGATAGGTTGAATGATCGGGTAGAATGGTAGCGAAAGTGTTGGGTTAGAAGACCGTGGCTTAGCGCTTTAGGATGTGGGGCGCCGATGGCGCTGATCCAGCAAAACTCGCTAAGTTTTGTGATGGTCGCCGCATCACTGGGATGCATTGACGCATGTTGGGGAACACAGCACTGCATGAAAAGATTACGCCTCCGTCAGTGGTTCGTACATCTCACCAGTTCCGCAAGTCCTACGTGTTGGATAGTTCTCCCCCTGACTATACGTGATGAGAATTCGGATGTCAAGTAGGTATTTCACCCAAAATCACCCCAAAAGGGGGGGATTTTTAGCCTGAATGTCCCAGAGCCCTTGGTACCGCAGGGGAAAAGGGGGGATGAGAAGGGGTGATTCGCCTTGAAATGCCTCTCACCCCCAAGGGGGATGGGGGTGAACACAACGATTGACAGTCGTACGCCGCTGCGAAGGAGGGATGATGGATCAGCCAACGATTGGCATTTACGGCGCCGGCAGCATCGGCGCCTATGTCGGCGCCCATTTGATCAAGGCCGGCCTGCCGACGATCCTGGTGGGCCGCGAGCGGCTCGGCGCGGAGATCGACGCCCATGGCTTGCGCGTCACCAGCTTGGCGGGGACGGATTTCCTGCTGGCTCCCGGCCAGGTGCGCTATCATACCACGCCCGAAGCGCTGGCGGGATGCGACATCGTCTGCGTGACGGTCAAAAGCGCGGCCACGCCGGCGGCGCGCGAGCTGCTGCCGATCCTCCGGCCGGGTGCGATCGTGGTCAGCCTGCAAAACGGCGTGCGCAACGCGGCTGCCTTGCGCGAGGCGCTGCCCGGGGCGACGGTCCTGGCCGGGATGGTGCCCTACAATGTGGTCTGGAACGCGCCGGCCCATTTCCACTGCGGCACCGCCGGCGCGCTGGCGATCGAGCGCCAGAATCCGGCGACCGACCAGGTGCTGGCGGCCTTCCGCCGCGCGGGGCTGGAAGCCGGCGCCAGCGATCATATCGAGGGCGTTCTCTGGGGCAAACTGCTGCTCAATCTCAACAATCCGATCAACGCGCTGGCGGGCCTGCCGCTGCGGGACGAGCTGAGCCAGGCCGGCTACCGGCGGGTGCTGGCCGCCGCCATGGCCGAGGCGCTGGGCTTGCTGCGGGCCGCCGGCATCCGCCCGGCAGGCGCGGCCGGCGCGCCGCCGGCGCTGGTGCCGGCGATCCTGCGGCTGCCCGACCCGCTGTTCCAACGAGTCGCGCGGCGGATGCTGGCGATCGATCCGCAGGCCCGCTCCTCGATGTGGGAGGATATCCAGCGCGGGCGGACGACGGAGATCGACTACATCAACGGCGAGGTCGCGCTGCTGGCCGAGGCGCTGGAACGGCCGGCGCCGGTCAACCGCCGGCTGATCGAGCTGATCAAGGCGCTGGAGGCTGGCGACCAGCGGCTGGCCAACCTGTCGGCCGCCGAGCTGGCCTGGCGGACGGGGCTACTGGACTAAGCCGCCCGCCCCAGCCGCAAACCGACCAAGAAGCCGCCCTCGCTCGGCGGCGCCATAAGGCCTGCCGGAGGAAGCCAGCCCGCCGCAGCCGAGAACCGACCCCGCATCGCCTTGCCAGCCACGGCGCAGGCCGGGCCGCGCCTGCCATGCGGGCCGGCAGGCGCGAGCCAGGCGACCAGCCGCCGCCGCCATCCGGACGACCGGCTCCGGCGCCGCCAAGAACTGAGGGGCTGCGCGACGGGCCGCAAGCGCCATCCGGGCCAATCAACCCAACACGCGGAGCCAGAACGAGGGCTGGCCTGA
>DASWWB010000753.1:0-2382 GCA_036406115.1 Herpetosiphonaceae bacterium | reverse complement strand
CGCCCCGCTCATCCTCGCCGGCGGCCTGACGCCGCAGGACGTGGCCGAGGCGATCGGCGCCGTGCGCCCCTGGGGCGTCGATGTCAGCAGCGGCGTCGAAACCGACGGCGGCAAAGATTCTGACAAGATACGGGCATTCGTGACGAATGCGATCATGGCATTTGCGATGAACAGGAGGACCTCATGAAAGTTGGACGTTTGTTGCGGCTGGGCGTGCTGGCCGGCGCTGGCGCGCTGGTCTACCGGGTGTTTAAGCAGTACCAGGCCGACAGCTCGTTCGAGCTGGCTCCGGTCAGCAACAACGGCACCGGCGCCGCCAGCCTCAGCGGCGAGCGGCGCTCGGTCAGCCCGGAGCTGCTGGAGATCCTGGCGTGTCCGGTCGACAAGAAGCCGGTCGAGCTGATCACCGACGCCGATGGCAAAGAGTGGCTGCTCAACCCGCGCAACGGCTATCGCTACCCGATCGAGGACGGCATCCCGATCATGCTGATCGAAGAGGGCGAGAAGCACAAGGACGAGAGCCTGATCCGCAGCGCTTAATCTGCCGAAGTCCGCCGGGAGTGGGAAGCCGAATGCGGCTTCCCTTTTTTACAGGAGTGGACGATGCCAAACCTTGCTGACATTGCCATCTTTCTCAACACGGTGTTGGACAGCGACCGCTACCCGCCCGATGAGCGCGCCGGGATCTATGTCTCCACCGCCCGTCCGATCCGCCGCCTGGGCCTGGCCCTCGACCCCTGGCCGACCCTCCCCTCCTGGCTGGAGCACGAGGATCTCGACGCCATTCTGCTCCACCGGCCGTTCAACCTGGATCGCGATGTCGTTCCGCCCACCCGCGGCGTGGTCTACGCCCACCTGCCCTTCGACGAGCGGCTGACCGTCGGCTACGTGCCGCGCCTGGCCGAGATCCTCGGCTTGCGCGCCCGCGCCCCGATGGGCGACAAGAGCGGCCGCCCGCTCGGCATGGTCGGCGATCTGCCCAAGCCGCTGTCGCAGGTCGAGTGGCGGCGGGTCGTCACCGATATGTACGGCGGCGTCGACGAGACGTGGGACGACGGCCCGCCCGAAATCCGCAAGATCGCCGTGCTCAACGCGATCAGCCCGGCGCTGGTCCAGGAGGCCGCGCTGCGCAAAGCCGACGCCATTCTCACCGGCCAGCTGCGCGATCCCGCCCGCGCCGCCTGCAAAGCCCACAAAATCTCAGCCTACGGCATCGGCCAGCGGCGCGCCGAGCTGTGGGGCCTGCGCACCCTCTCGGGCATGCTGCGCGAGCGCTGGGCCACCATCCGCACCCCGATCTTCGAGGACCGCCCCCAGTAGCCGGCGGCCGGCGCGGCTGATCCGATCGGCCGCGCCGGCGCGATCCGCCCGCTAGCCCCGCGAGAAGCGCTCCGCCGAGCGGGCGCGGGCCTTGGCGGCCTCGTCTTCGCGGTTTTTGGGCGCCGCATTCGTCTCCAGCGCCCCGAGCAGCGTCCGGGCGGATGCGGCGATCTCCGCCACCGCCGTCTGGAACGCCGCCTCGTTGGCCTTCGAGGGCGCGTTGAACCCCGAGATTTTCCGCACGAATTGCAGCGCCGCCGCCTGAATCTCATCCTCCGCGGCCGGCGGCTCGAAATTGAACAGCGGTTTGATGTTGCGACACATAGCGCGTCTCCTGGCTACGCCGCAGCCTCTCGCGGCGGCGCCAGCCATTGTAGCGCACCGGCGGCCGCGCAAGAAGGCTCTGGTAGATGCGCCTGGCCCGGCCGCGACGATCGGCCGGGCCAGCTTCACGCCAGCCCGGCCGCAGCGCCTCGCGCGGGGCGATGATAGTTAGTGGGGCGGCGAGGGCGCGGGGAAGCGCCCCAGCAGGTCGCTGGCGGCGCGGATGACGGCGGCGGGGGCGACGGCGGCCATGCACTCGCTGGGCTCGGTCTGGCGCGGGCAATGGCTGAGCACGCCGCAGGGCGAGCACCACAGGCCGGCGGTCAGCACGCGGTGGCGCTCCGGATCGCCCCACGGGCCGAAGCGGCCGGCGTCGCCGGGGCCGAAAATCTGGACCGTCGGCGCGCCCTGGCTGACCGCCAGGTGCAGCGGGCCGTTGTCCACGCCCAACACCAGCCGGCAGCGGCCGAACAGCGCCGCCAGCCCGCCCAATCCGGCGGAGCCCACGAGCGTCTGATGCTCGGCGCGCAGCGCGGCGCTGATCGCCGCGACCTCGGCGGCGTCGTCGGGGCCGCCAGTCAGGACAATCGTCCCCGCCGGCGCCAAGGCCTCGGCCACCTGCGCCCAGGCGCGGGCCGGCCAGAGCTTGGCGGCGCCGCCGCTGCCGGGCTGGATCGCGATCAGCGGGGCGGCGGGGCTGTGGCCTGCCTGCCAGGCGGCGGCCCACGCCTCCTCCTC
>DASWWB010000752.1:0-3254 GCA_036406115.1 Herpetosiphonaceae bacterium | reverse complement strand
CGGCGGCGGCTGCCCGCCAGGCGAGGCGGCGGCCATCCAGCGCTGCTTTGCGATCGACATCGAGCGCACCTTGCTCCAGGACGTGGAGTTCGGCGTGCGCCAGCTGGTCGATATCGCCTTGAAGGCCATCTCGCCGGCGATCAACGATCCCCGCACTGCCATGAACTGCATCGACTATTTGGGCGCGATCTTGGCGCGGGCCGCCCGCCGCGCCGATCCGCCGACCCATCATGCCGACGCCGGCGGCGCGTTGCGGCTGATCAGCCACGAGCTGACCTTCGCCGGGCTGCTCGATCGCTCGTTCCACCAGATCCGCCAGTACGGGGCTGGCGATGTGGCGGTGACGCTGCGTTTGGTGGACACGCTGTTCGAGATCGGCGAGGCGCTGGGCGCGCTGCCGTCCGGCCATCCCCGCCGCGCTGCGGTCTGGTACCACGCCTGCATGATCGGCAGAGGCGCCAGATCGCTGCCCGAGTTCCACGACCGCGCCGAGGTCGAGCGGCGGCTCGCGGCGCTGGCCGGGCTGCTGGGCGTCGATTTCGACGAGGAGCTGCGGATCAGCGCTGCTCAGGGCGCGAGATCGATCCAATAGCGGCAGATTGGCGCCGGGTAGTCCGGCAGGCGCGCGATCGCCTCCAGTCTGCCGCCGTTGCGTTCGATGATCCTGCGCGAGGCCTGATTGGCTTCGTCGCAGGTCAGCAGCACGCGCCGGTAGCCCAGGGGCCGGATGCGCTCCAGGGCCAGCGCGAGGGCCGCCGCGCCGTAGCCGCGCCGCCGCGCCGAGGGACGGATCTCGTAGCCGACGTGGCCGCCGAAGCGCGCCAAGCGCTCGTTCAGCTCGTGGCGGAAGGAGACGCGCCCGGCCCACGCGCCGTCAGCCACCGCCCACCAGACGCTTTCGGCGACTTTTTCCGGCGGCAGGCGGCGCTGGTCGGCCCGGAGGCGCAGCTCCGCAAGGTAGCGCGGGAATTCGGCCGCCACCTGGGCCAGATCGAGCCCAGTGTGGCGGCCCTCGGCCTGCAGCTCCGCCATGCCGGCGAGGTAGCTGGCGGCGTAGCGCTCGCTCGGTTCGATCAATTCGAGATTCATCGCAAGCTCCAGAAAGGGGGTTCCCAATGTCATTTGACGTCGCGGCCCTGCGCGCGGCCGAGTTTCCGGTCACGCAGCGCTTCGCCTATTTTAACAGCTGCGCCACCGCCCCGCTGCCGGCCCGCGCCGCCGCCGCCGCCCAGCGCCACCTCAGCGACCGGCTGGAGCTTGGGACCGCCGCCGAGGCGGCTTGGTTCCCCTGCATCGAGCGCACGCGCGGCAAGCTGGCGCGGTTCATCAACGCCGCCCCCGAGGAGGTCGCGCTGGTCAAGAACACCAGCGAAGGGCTGGGAATTGTCGCCCAGGCCGTGCCCTGGCGCCCCGGCGATGTGATCCTGGCCGCCGAGGGCGAGTTCGCCGCCAATGTCTATCCCTGGCGCGGGCTGGAGCGGCTGGGCGTGGAGCTGCGGCTGCTGCCGGCCGCCGACGAGCGCATCGCCCCCGAGCTGTTTGCGGCGGCGCTCGCCGACAAGCGGGTCCGCATGGTCGCGGTGTCGTGGGTCCAATATCACACCGGCTACCGGACAGACCTGGCGGCGCTCGGCGAGCTGTGCCGCCGGGCCGGAGTCCTGCTGTGCGTCGACGCCATCCAGGGCCTGGGCGGGCTGGCGCTCGATCTCCAGGCGACGCCGGTCGATTTCTGCGCGTTCGGCGGCAACAAGTGGCTGCTGTCGCTCCACGGCGCCGGCGGCCTCTACGTCAGCCCGCGCGTGCGCGATCAGCTCCAGCCGGCCAATGTCGGCTGGCTGGGCGCGGATTGGCCTAATTTCGAGATTATGGCGCCGGATCTGCCGCTCAAGGCCAGCGCCGCCCAATACGAAGAAGGCACCCGCGCCAACATCGCCATTTCGGCGCTGGAGGGGGCGCTGGACCTGCTGGCGGAGCTGGGAGCCGGGGCGGTCGAGGCGCATGTCCGCCAGCTGACCGACGAGCTGGCGGCTGGCATCGCCGAGCGCGGCGGGCGGCTGCGCTCGCGGCGCGAGGGCGGGGCCTGGTCGGGGATTGTCGCCTGGAGCCAGCCAGGCCACGAGCCGGGCGCGGTCGCCCGCCGGCTGGAGGAGCATGGCGTGCTGGTGACGGTCCGCGACGGATCGCTGCGGGCCGCCGCCCACTGCTTCAACAGCCGGGAGGATGTGGCGCGGCTGCTGGCGGCGCTGCCGGCCTAGCGCCCCTGCGCCAGCTGGAGCTGATGCATCTTGAGCACGATTTGGTGCTTGAGCATTTCCAGGTAGCGGTCCTCGACGGCGTCGGCCAGGTGGATGATCGTGCGGATGTCGGCGACGCCGCCGTCGGCGAAATGGGCGGTGTAGCCGTCCGGGTCGCTGATCTGCCAGCGGCCCTCGCCGAGCGGCTTGACCGTCACATCCAGGCGCTGGAGCATGGCCAAGGCGTGGTCGCGGCGGCGGAGCAGATCGCCCGCCTCGGTGATCAGCATGCGCTCCGCCTGGCTCAGGCCGGCGCGCTGGATCTCCAGCAGCATGCCGAGATCGTCCAGCGAGCAGGGCATGCCGTCGCCCAGCGGCGTGCCGGCCATGTGATCGTGGGCCACGATCCAGCAGTCCGCGCCGGTCTGGGTGATGCGGTACCCGGATTCGCGTAGCTCGTCCAGCATCGTCGACAGGGATTCGTGTCTCATAGCGTCTCCTTGTTGCGCCAGCTCGCTGGCCGGATCAGGGCAAGAAGCATACCGGGCTGCGGCGGGCCGGCAGGTGATAAGATGGGGGCGGATCCGAACGGAATGGCGCGGCGGCCGGGAGCTGTTCCCGCCGCCGGAAATGGGAAAAGGGGGCCTATGGCAGACGAGAGCATCGGGGAGCGCCTGGCGATCGTGGCCGCCAAGCGCTGGTATCGCCGGCAGCATGGCCAGCGCGGCGCGCTGCATGCCACGGCGGCGCCCCTGCCGGGAGGAGCCTGGCGGGTGATGTTGCACACCGAGGCGGCGGAGGGCGTGATCACGGTTGACGTCGATGGCGCAGATGGGACGCCGGCCTTTGTCGGCGCCGAGGTGCCGTATCTGTCGATCACGCCGACCGTGCGCGATGAGGCTGACGAGCTGCTGCTGGCGCTGGAGGATCAGCCGCCGGAGCGGATGCTGCTGCTGATCGAGGAGTATCTGCAATCGCGGCGCCGGGCGCTGCAAGAGCATGTGCTGGCGGTGGTCGACG
>DASWWB010000751.1:0-2358 GCA_036406115.1 Herpetosiphonaceae bacterium | reverse complement strand
TGGCATCGCGCCAGCAGCGCCGCCGGCAGGGCGCCGCTGAGTGGCTGGAGGTCGGCGGATTCCCGCTCGGCGTGCGGCTGGCGGGCCTCGGCGCCTACGCCGAAGCGCGGCGCGCGCTCGCCGCCGGCGACACGCTGGTCCTGAGCAGCGACGGCCTGGTCGAGGCGACCAACGCCGCCGGCGAGCTGTTCGGCTTCGATCGCGTCCGCGACGCCCCGGAGCAGGCGCCGGCCGCCGGCGCGCAGGACATCCTCGATCATCTGCTGCGCAGCGTCACCGATTTCCTGGCCGGCGCCGCGCCCCATGACGATCTCACAATTGTCATCGTCCATCGCGCCGCAGAGCCGCCGCCAAGCTGATCCGCCGCCCGCAACCCCAATCTCGCCAAGGAGGGACAGAATGAACACCACCATGCGCGCTGTCGTGCTGGCCGCGCCGGGGCCGCCGGAAGCGCTCCAGGTCCGCGAGCTGCCGATCCCCGAGCCGCAGCCGGGCTGGGTCCTGATCCGCGTCAAGGCCTTCGGGCTCAATCGCTCCGAGCTGCACACCAGGCTCGGCCTCGCCGAGGGCGTGACCTTCCCGCGCGTGCCGGGCATCGAGGCGACCGGCGTCGTGGCCGCCGCGCCGGGCGGCGAGTTCCAGCCCGGCCAGCAGGTCGCCACGATGATGGGCGGCATGGGGCGGACCTTCGACGGCGGCTACGCCGAGTACACCTGCGTCCCTGCCCGCCAGGTCATCCCGTTCAGCTCGGCGCTGGATTGGGCGACGCTCGGCGCGGTGCCCGAGATGCTCCAGACCGCCTACGGCTCGCTGACCACCGGCCTCGACGCCCGGGCGGGCCAGGCCCTGCTCATCCGCGGCGGCACCTCGTCGGTCGGCATGGCCGCCGCCGTGCTGGCCAAAGACATGGGCCTGACGGTCCTCGCCACCACCCGCCAGCCTGAGCGGACCGCAGCGCTGTCGGCGATCGGCGTCGACCATCCCCTCGTCGACGACGGCGCGATCGCCGCCAAGGTGCGCGAGATCATCCCCGGCGGGGTCCAGGCGGCGCTGGAGTTGGTTGGCACCCCAACGCTGCCCGACACGCTGCGCGCCACCGCCGTCCACGGCGTGGTCTGCTTCACCGGGCTGCTGAGCAACGAGTGGATCGTCAAGGATTTTTACCCGATCGGCTACATCCCGGCCGGCGTGCGGCTCACGGCCTACGGCGGCGAGGCTGACGATCTGCCGACCGCCGTGCTCCAATCCTTCCTCGACGGCGTCGCCGCCGGCCGGCTGCGCGTCCCGATCCACCGCGCCTACGCCCTCGACGAGATCGCCCAGGCCCACGCCGACATGGAGGCAGGCGCCGCCACCGGCAAGCTCGTCGTGCTGCCGTGACGCTCGCTCGCTAAGGCCGCCCCCCCCAGCGCCCCGTCACCCCCGGCTCATTGAGCGCCGGGGGCGGCCGGCGTATGGTTGGCCCAGCGACACAGCGAAAGGAGCGACCGCATGGACAAACGCTGGATGCTGATCGGCCTGCTGGCGCTGGCGGGCTGCGGCCGGTTCGATCAGCAAGCGCCGCTGCGGCGGCCGACTGTCACGGTCGCCGCCGGCCAATCCCAGGCCGGCGGCGAGCCCACCTCCGCGCCGACCGCGCCGGCGGCGCCGATTCCCGCTCCCGCCGCCCCCCCGCCCATCCTCTCCGCCGATGAGATCTCGCCCGACGGCTTGTATCGCGTCGGCTACGGCGAGCGGATCGAGTATCCCGAGATTCAAATTTTCAGCGCCGCCGGCGAGCTAATCAGCGCCGACGTGGCCGAGGCGAACCGCGAGGCGATCGGCTACAACACCAAGATCGGCTGCCAGTGCGCGACCACGATCGAGGGCTGGGTCGGGCCGCACGTCTTCATGCTGCGGATCACCACCGGCGCGGGAAAAAGCTACGGCTATCTCGTCGACGCCGCCACCGGCCTCGTCGATGAAGCCAGTTTCATGGAGCTGAGGCTCAAATAGCCCCGCGATTGGGCAGATCGAACAATCGGCGCGATGGTTTTTTTGTTCGATCTGCCCATCAATCCGACCAGCCCCAGCCGCTATAATCGGGCCCATGACTGCACTGCTCCGCCATCTGCGCCTGCTCCAGCTCGCCGACAGCGCGCTGCCGATCGGGGCGGCGGCCCACTCCTTCGGCCTCGAAACCCTGGCCGACGAGGGCGCGCTGACCGTCGATCAGCTTTCGAGCGTTATGACAAGCTATCTCGACCAGGCGGGGCGCCAGGAGGCGGCTTTCTGCCACGCCGCATGGGCGCTGGCTTTCGACGCGGACGCGCTGGATGCCAGGTGGCCGGCGCTGAACTGGCGGCTGGCGGCGCTCAA
>DASWWB010000750.1:0-1596 GCA_036406115.1 Herpetosiphonaceae bacterium | reverse complement strand
GCCGGGCGCCAGGACTGGCGGCGGCGGTGCTCGACGGCCAGCGCCCAGAACGCCGCCAGCGGCAGCCAGGTCAGCACCACCGCCCGCGTCAGGGCGCAGAGGCCGAGCAGCAGCGCCGCCGCCGCCAAGTCGCGGCGCCGGCCGGCGGGAGCGGCCCAGCGCAGCAGGAACAGCACGGCGGCCAGGAACAGCGTCAGGAAAAAGGTTTCGGAGAGCAGGACGTAGCTGAAAATCGCGAACGAGTAGCCGGCCGCCAGCGCCCAGCCCGCCAGCAGCCCGACCCGCCGCTCCATGCCAGCCGGCGCCAGCCGCGCCCCGATCTTGGTCAGCAGCCAGACGCCGAGCGTGCCGAGCAGCGCCTGGCTGAGCCGCGGCGCCCAGAGCGCGCTCGGGCCGAACAGCTTGACATGGCCGGCCAGGAACAGCAGATAGGCCGGCGGGCGGGTCCAGACCCACTGGTCGAAAAAGGCGAAGCCCCGGCCCTGGCCCAGCCAGACGGCGGCGCCCCAGTACTCGGCCTCGTCGCTGATGAAATCGCGGTAGGGGATGATGAGCCAGGCCAGCAGCCGCAGGCCCAGCGCCGCCGCCAGCAGAATCGCCAGCTGCCAATCGATGCGGGGACGACTCATGGCTGGCGCACCTCCACCGATCCCAGCTCGACGTAGTCCGCGCCGGCCGGGCCGGAGTGCGCGGTCACCGCCAGGCGCTGGGCGTCGATCTGCGCGATCGCCGGATCGTACCAGCCGAGCACGATTGTATAGCGGCCGGGCGGCGTGGCCGGCGGGATGAAAACGGCGATTTCGTCGTGGACGGGCTGGCCGGGCCGCCAGCGGCTGGTCGGCAGCCCGCCGCCGAGCGGGGCCGAGTCGTACTGGGCGGCGACCGGCGCGCCGATCTCCGGCAGCAAGTGGACGAAGATGCGGTACTCCCCGCTGATCGGCGCCGTGGCGCTCAGGGCCAGCTCGATCGGCAGCGTGCCGCCGGCCAGCGCGACATCGCCGATCAGCCACGGGCGCAGCGCGAAGCCGTCCAGCCGGAGCGCCCCGCCGAACGTCGCGGCGGCCGAGGACGGGACGGGCCAGGCGCCGCCCATCTCCAGCGAGCCGCGCTCCAGCGGCGCCGGGAAGCTCTGGCAGAGCAGCCGCAGGGCGCCGAAATTGAGATAGGGCGTGTCAAGGCAGCGCCATTTGTCGTTCTGGTCGGCGGTGAGGAAATTGATCCCGACCCGGCCCATGTCATCCTGCGGGTAGCGCGGATCGGGCGGGTCGATCAGCTTGGCGTTCTCGGGGGCGATCATCAGCCAGGCGCGGCGGTGGCCGAACAGCAGCGCGGCGTAATCGTTGTCGAACTCGCCCCAGGTGTAGCCGGCGGCGCCGACCCTGCCGAACGTCGTCGGCGTCGGCATCGGGTCGGGCGTGACCCGCTCGGCGTAGTAGCGGTAGAGCGGGGCCTGGGTCGCCAGGAAGGCCGGATGGAGCACCACGGCATCGCCCGGCGTGATGCGCCGCGCCAGCTCGGTCATCGCGCCGCGATAATCCTCCTTGACCGCCGCGCCGCTCCACAGGCCGAACGGCCGGCTGAACAGCGCCCACAGCG
>DASWWB010000749.1:0-11506 GCA_036406115.1 Herpetosiphonaceae bacterium | reverse complement strand
TGGCGGCCTGCACGCTCGCCGCCTGGCTGATGCACGGCGCGTTCGACCAATCGAACCTGATCATGGTTTACTTGCTCGGCGTGACCGGGATCGCCTTCCGCTACGGCCGCGGCCCGTCGATCATGGGCGCGCTGCTCAGCGTCGCAGCCTTCGACTTCTTTTTCGTCCAGCCCTATCTGACCTTCGCTGTCTCAGATGTCCAGTATGTGCTGACGTTTCTGGTGATGCTGACCGTCGCGCTCGTCATCAGCACGCTGGCGGTGCAGCTGCGGGCGCAGGCCGAGCTGGCGCGCCAGCGCGAGCGGCGCACGGCGGCGCTCTACGCCATGACCCGCGAGCTGGCCAGCCTGCGCGGTCTCGATCCGCTGCTCCAGGCCGCGGCGCGCCATATCAGCGCCGTCTTCGGCGGCGAGACGGCGCTGCTGCTCCCCGACGCCAGCGGCGCGCTCCAGCCGAAAACCGGCCTGGCGGACGGGATCAGCGAGCGCGAGCGCGGCACCGCCCAGTGGGTCTACGATCATGGCCGGATGGCCGGCCGCAGCACGGATACGCTGCCAAGCGCCAGCGCGACCTATCTCCCGCTCGTCGCGGCGCGCGGCCCGGTCGGCGTCCTCGGCGTCCGCCCGGCCGACGAGAAACGGCTGCTCGATCCGGAACAGATTCATTTGCTGGAAACCTTCGCCAACCAGACCACGGTCGCCATCGAGCGCGCCCACCTGGCCGAGGAAGCCTACGCGGCCGGCGTGCAGGTCGAGACCGAGCGCCTGCGCAACGCGCTGCTCAGCTCGGTCTCGCACGATCTGCGCACGCCGCTGGCCTCGATCACCGGCGCCGCCAGCACGCTGCTGGACGCCGAGGACGCGCTGCCGCTGCCCGTCCGCCAGGAGCTGGCCCAGACGATCGTCGACGAAAGCGAGCGGCTCAACCGCCTGCTCACCAATCTGCTGGAGATGACGCGCCTGGAGGCGGCGGGCGTGCGCATCCGCAAGGAATGGCAGCCGCTGGAGGAGGTGATCGGCGTGGCGCTGGCCCAGTTCGATCGCCAGCTCGGGCGCCGCCCGGTGACCGTCGAGGTGCCGGATGATCTGCCGCTGGTGCCGCTCGACGGGCTGTTGATCGGCCAGGTGCTGGCCAATCTGCTGGACAACGCCCTCAAATACACGCCGCCCGGCAGCCCGCTGGCGCTCAGCGCCGCCCATGCCGGCCAGGCGGTCGAGGTGCGGCTCGCCGATGCCGGCCCCGGCGTGCCGGAAGCGGCGCTGGCGGCGATTTTCCAAAAGTTCTACCGGGTGCGGCCGGATGAGCGCCTGGCGCACGCCGGCGCCAGCGTCGGCCTGGGCCTGACGATCTGCCAGGGGATTATCGAGGCCCACGGCGGGCGAATCTGGGCCGAGAACCGGCCCGGGGGTGGCGCGGTGTTCGCGTTCACCCTCCCGCTCGAGGGCGAGCCGCCGGCGCTGCCAGCGATCGGCGAGGAGGAGCCGGATGAGCGAACCGCTGATTTTGCTGATTGAGGACGAGCCGCCGATCCGCCGCTTTTTGCGCGCCTCGCTGCCCAGCCACGGCTACGCCCTGCGCGAGGCGGCCACCGGCGAGGACGGCCTGCTCCAGGCGGCCATGCATCGCCCGGCCGTCATCATCCTCGACTTGGGCCTGCCCGACATCGACGGCCAGGACGTGACGCGCCAGCTCCGCGAATGGACCCAGACGCCGATCATCATTCTGTCGGCCCGCGGCCGCGATGACGATAAGATCGCCGCGCTCGACGCCGGCGCCGACGATTATCTGACCAAACCGTTCAGCCTGGGCGAGCTGCTGGCCCGGCTGCGGGTGGCGCTGCGCCACGCCGCCCGCGCGCCAGGCCAATCCGGCGAGCCGGATTTCCGCGTCGGCGAGCTGCGGGTCGATAGCATCCGCCGCCAGGTCTGGGTGCGGGACGCCGAGATCCACCTGACGCCAACCGAATACAAACTGCTCACGACGCTGGTCCAGCACGCCGGCAAGGTCGTCACCCACCGCCAGCTCCTGCGCGAGGTCTGGGGGCCGGGCTACGACGAGGAGCAGCAGTACGTGCGGGTCTACATGGGCCAGCTGCGGCACAAACTGGAGGCCGAGCCGGCGCGGCCGCGCTATCTGCTGACCGAGCCCGGCGTCGGCTACCGCCTCGCAATCGAGTAGGGCGCGGGAGCAGCGCGAACGCCGGCTGGCGGATTTGCGGGAAGCTTGGGAAAAGATTGGAGAATCGCGGGGGCTGATCCAAGAATCCTCCAATCCCGCGCGGCTAAAGTGGGGCTATGAATTCTTGATGCGGGCGCCGCCCCATCGCAGCTTGAGAGCCAAGGAGCCACCCCATGCGCCGTCTTTTCACCATCTCCTCATGCCGGATCGCCGCCCTGCTGGCCCTGATGATCCTCGCGCCGGCCCACGCGCCCGCCCACGCCGCCAAGGCCGGGCCAAGCAAAGAAACCACCGTGATCCAGCTCGCCGCCAAGCGGATGGACTGCGCGGGCACGCCCGGTTTTGTCACGACAGACCCGGTCTATCGCGCCACCTGCGTCCCGCTGACCGGCGCCAGGGACCAGGGCATCGGCATCCGGCTGGAGCGCTACGCCTCCGCTGAGCACGCCGCCGCCGCCCTGTCAGTTCTGGGCAACGGCTTCGACGGCGAGACGTTCCGCGGCCACCCCGCCCGAAGCTGGTACCAGACCACCGCCGCCGGCGTGCGCGGCTTCCACGCCTGGCAGGCCGACCGCTGGCTGATCACCAGCGCCGCGCTCGAAGACGATCTGCCGACGGCGACCAAATCGATGCTCTCGTTTTCGGAGACGCTCCACGCCATCGCCGCCGAGCAGGGCTTGTTCAAATAGGCGCCCTGGCGCGGAATCCAGGCGGGCCGGGGGACGCAAGCGTCTCGCGGCCCGTTTCACGATCAATTCACGCCGGCATGCTATGATCGGGGCATCGACACCAAGCGAGCAACAGGAGCATCCCAATGCGCACAATCGCGATCATCGGCGCCGGCCAGGCCGGGCTGCAGCTGGCCCTTGGCCTGCAACAGCACGGCTACCAGGTCACCCTGGTCAGCGACCGCACTGCTGACGAATTCCGCAACGGCCCGATTATGTCCACGCAATGCATGTTCGCCGACGCCCTGGAGCATGAGCGCGCCCTGGGACTGAACCTGTGGGACGACGAATGCCCGCCGATCGCGGGCATGGCGATCAACGTCGCGGGGCCGGACGGGGCGCCGGCGCTGGCCTGGCGGGCGGAGCTGGACCAGCCGGCCCAGTCGGTCGACCAGCGGGTGAAGATGGCGGAGTGGCTGCGGCTGTTCGCCCAGCGCGGCGGCCAGCTCTGGCACCGGCACGCGACAATCGCCGACCTGGAGGAGCTGGCGGCGACGCACGAGCTGACCGTGGTGGCCAGCGGCAAGGGGCTGATCCGCGACCTGTTCCCGATCAATCCTGAGCACACGCCCTACGCCGCGCCGCAGCGGGCGCTGGGCCTGGTGGCGGTGCGCGGCTACGAGCCGCTGGCGCCGGGCGACGCCGTCGCCCTGACGCTGATCCCCGGCGCCGGCGAGTACATCGTCATCCCCGGCATGACGACCAGCGGCCCGTGCCACTATCTGCTGTTCGAGGGCGTGCCCGGCGGCCCGCTGGACTGCTGGGACGACGCGGTGTCGGCGGCGGGGATGCTGGCCCGCGCCCGCGAGCTGCTGGAGCGCATGGCGCCGTGGGAGGCCGCGCGCTGCCGGCGGGCGCAGCTCACCGACGCCCAGGCCTGGCTCAAGGGCCGCTACGCCCCGGCGGTGCGACAGCCCGTCGGCGTCCTGCCCTCGGGCCGGCTGGTGCTGGGCATGGCCGACGCCGTCGTGCTCAACGACCCGATCACCGGCCAGGGCTCGAACAACGCCGCCAAATGCGCCGCCACCTACCTGGAGGCGATTCTCGGCCGCGGCGACGGGATCTTCGACGCGGCATGGATGCTGGTGGCGTTCGAGCGCTACTGGGCCTACGCCAGCTATGTCACCGCCTGGACCAACGGCATGCTCGCCCCGCCGCCGCCCCACGTCCTCGACATCCTGGGCGCCGCCAGCCAGTCGCCGTTGATCGCCCGCCGCTTTGTCAACGGCTTCAACCATCCGCCCTCGCTCTTTCCCTGGCTGGTCGATCCCAGCGCCGCCAAGGCGACGATCGAGGAGGCGCTGCTGGCGGCCTAGAGCGCGCCGCGCTGCTGATCAGCCCCAAGCGCCCATCCGCCACGCCGGCCGCTACGGCAGCCAGGCCCAGACCTCGGCCGAGATGAGCGGGAACACCGGCCGGCCCGACCCGATCTCATAGGCGTACGACCGACCGCCCGCACCGGGGATCGCCAGATAGCGGCCGTTCGGCGACCAGACGACCATGCGGGTGTACAAATCGGCGCTGTCGGGGATGGTCTCGGCGGCGCCGGTGCGGCGGTTGATCAGCAGCAGCAGATCGCGGCGCAGCTCGCGGGCCAGCAGCCAGGTCCCGTCGGGCGAGAGGCTGTCGAAGATCAACGCGGCGTCGTCCTCGGTGCGGAAGGCCGGCTCGACGGCGCCGCTGGCGGGATCGAAGACGCAGAGGTGGGTGAGCGGCGAGCCGTCGCACGAGGCTTCGAGCAGCACTTCGCCGGGCGCCGGCCAGAACACCCGGCTGATCTCGATATCGCGCAGCCGGGTCTCGGGCCGCGGATCGGCCAGCCGCAGCGTCCGCAGCTCGTCCGGCAGTTCGTCGTGGCCGACTTCGCCGGTCGCGTAGGCGATGGTCGAGCTGTCAGGCGACCATGCGATTTTCGTCTCCATGGAGTAGGTATAGATATCTGGATCCTCGGCTAGCTTGCGCACCGCCAGGGCCTTGAGATCCAGCAGGTAGAGCGCTTTGCCGCTCGGCGTAGTCATGTCGCAGGACGACGTATGCTCCGCAGCGAAGACCATAACCGCGACGATCGCCTTGGTCCCGTCCGGCGCCCACACCGGATCGCTGACGGACTGGCATGCGGCATCGATCACGCCCAGGTAGCGCGGATTGGCGCCGTATGCGTCGGTGACATAGAAATGTTCGGCATCGACGCTCGAGCCCGGGCCGGAATCGCCGGCCGAAATCAGCGCTGACTGGTGGTCGGGCGACCAGGAGCGGACCAGGCCGACGCGCTCGCCCTCGCGGAAGCGGCCGATGACCTGCGGCTCGCCGCCCTCGGCGGGAACCATCATTACGCCGCGGTTCAGCTCGCGGTCGATGTAGAAAAGACGGCCGTTGCCCGGCGGCAGGGCGGGGTCGAGCGGAACAGGCGTCGGCCGGGGGGTGCCGGACAGCAGATCGCCCAGATTGGGGAGGCTTTGGGGCTGGACGGTGCCGGGCGGCAGCGGGATCACGGTGCCTTTGGCGGGGCCGCCGCACGCGGCCAGCACGAGACACACCAACAGCGAGGACAGGCGGGGGGCGAAACGGAGCATCGGGGGAACCTTTCATCTCTCAAACGCGGGTTGCCGAATCTACGCCGGCGCTGGCGGCTGGTTGCCGCCCAGAACATTCCGCAGCGCCGGCGCCGATCGCCCGTCCTCGAGGCAGCTAGGGCAGCCACGCCCACAGCTCATCGGACATGAGCGGGGCCGCCGCCCGGCCCGAGCCGATCTCGTAGGCATATGTCTGCGAGTCGCGTCCGATCATCGCCACGTAGCGGCCGTTGGGAGCCCAAATCGCGGTGTGTCCGACCAAGCCGGCGGCATCGGGGATGGTCTCGGTCACGCCGGTGCTGCGGTTGATCAGCAGCACAAGATTGCGGTTATACTCCGTCGCCAGGAGCCAGTTTCCGTCGGGCGAGAGGCTGTCGAACCAAAAGTAAGCATCGGCCTCGGTGCGGTAGGCCGGCTCGGCGTGTCCGCTGGCGGGATCGACGGAGCAGAGCTGGGTGTGCTGCGCGCCGTCGCACGGCGCATGGATCAGGATCTCGTCGGCGGCGGGCCAGAACACGCGGCCGATCCACAGATCGCGCAGCCGGATTTCGGGCCGCGGATCGACCAGGCTGAGAATCTTCAGCTCGCCGAACCCATCGCCGCTTCTTTTCTCGCTGGTGGCATAAGCGATCATCGATCCGTCAGGCGACCAGGCCGTTTTTTTCTCGAAGTCAAACTCGAAGATGGCGGGATCTTCGGCCAGCTTGCGGACGGCCCGCTGCTGGAGATCGAGCAGATAGATCGTTTGGATCAGCGGGTCCGGGCCGCCGCAGTCATCGACGGACCCGCTGGCCGTGTCGGTCGCGAGCACGACTGCTTTCGTCCCGTCCGGCGCCCACACCGGGCGCAGGGAAACCTGGCAGACAGCAGGGACGGCTCCGAGGTAGCGCGGATCGCCGCCGTCGCTATCCGTGGCGTAATAGTGCTTCGTCTCGTTCGCCGAGCCCCCGGTGGCCAGCGCGGACTGGTAGTTGGGCGCCCAGGATCTGAGCAGCATAATTCCCTCGCCCGTCTTAAAGCTGCCGATGACCTGCGGCTCGCCGCCTTCGGCGGGGATCATCATCACGCCGCGATTCGAGGCCTGATCACGATAAAACAGGCGCCCGTTGCCCGGCGGCAGGGCCGGCGCCAGCGGGACAGGCGTCGGCGGGGCGAAATCGGTCATGCCGGTCAGATCGGGCGTCTGCGCGGGCGCCAGCGGGATAACCGTCCCTTTGGCGACAGGGCCGGCGGCGCCGCCGCACGCCGCCAGCAGCAAACAGACGAACAATGCGAGCGCTCGTGAAGGGGAACGTAGCATCGGGCAGCCTTTCTTCAATCGCTTTCGAGAAAATACTATCATCACTCTCGCACGCTCCGAGGGGCGGCCAGAAAATCCCGCAGCGCCGCCCGCAGCTCATCCGGCCGCCCCAGCCAGAGATGGTGGTCGGCGTCGAGCAGGACGAAGCTGGCGGCGGGCAGCAGGCGGGCGACCTGCTCGACCGGCCAGGACGGGCGGATGTCGGCGGCGCCGTAGACGAACAGCGCCGGCACCCGCAGCTCGGCGATCTCGCGCCAAAGCCTCGGCCGCTGGATAAAGCGCTTCTGGTCGGCGTTGACCTGGGCGTTGACCTCCATGTTCGGCGGGAAGCGGAAATCGAGCGGCGGCTCAAGGCCGGCGTCGCGGTTGCGCGAGTAGGCGGCGTGCCACTCGCGGTCGTTGTTCATGCGCCCGCCCGCCAGGCAGATCAGCCGCTCGACGCGCTCGGGGTAGCGCAGGGCGTAGATCAGCGCCAGGTCGGCGCCGGCGGAGTGGCCGGCCACCGTCCAGCGCTCCAGGCCGTGATGGAGGCGGATCAGCTCCAGCGCCGCCAGGCATGAGTCGATGGAGTAGGCGGGCAGCGGCGCCGAGCGGCCGCAGCCGGGCGGATCGTAGCGGATCACCGTCGCCACGTCGTCGATCAGCGCCGCCACCGGCCCCAGGTAGTCGGGGCAGCCCGGCCCGCCGGGGCACAGCACCAGCGGCGGCCCCGCGCCCTGCGCCGCCGTCCAGATCGCCCCGTCCGGCCCCGCGATCAGCTCCTCACGCATCGGCCCCTCCTTGGCTCGCAAATGGCTCATCAGCCCAGGATAGCATAGGCGTGTGACGATAGCTGGCACTGCATCAGCGAGGTGGGGTCCACTTCCCGCATCCGCCGCGTCTTTGCCAAGCGCCCGATCAGCCCATCGCCCACGGAGGCCGCCCATGCGACGAAAACAAGCCCGGATCATGCTGGGCACCAACGCCCTGGAACGGATTCAGTCAGCGCCCGCCGAGGAGCTATATCGCACGGTGACCGACGCCGCGCTGTTCCTGGCCATGGCTGGCTTCCTCGACGAGGGAAACCGCCTGCTCGAACGGCTGTGGGCGACCGGCCTGCCCCATCCCGCCGACTGTGCGCTAGCGGACCGGGGATTCACTGTGTTCTGGGATGCGGCGGACGCGGCGCCTGATGGCATTCCATTTGAGCGCGAGCCGATCGAGTTTGTGGAGTTTGATCAGCGGCTCCGCATGGCGATGGAGCAATGGACCCTGCCGCGGCCCGCAGCGCCGCTCGCCCAGCTCAGCGGGCTCGACCTGCTGCGCCAAAGCTGCTGGCTGGTTTATCCGCACGGACTGGCGATGCCCTCGCCGAAGGCCGAGGCCCTCGACGGGCTTGTCGCCTACCTGGACCAACCCGATCCGACGCTCCCCGCCGCCCACTACTCGACAATCAAAGCCGCCAGCCTGGCCGCAGAGCTGGCGGCCAAGCTCCGACAGCCCGCGCTGGCAGCCAAGCTGGCGCGCACCTGGGCGGATTTGACAGCCCGAACCCTGTGGGTCCCGGACCTGGCTTGCAACCGCCGCCTCGCGCCAATCCTGCTCGGCGGCGCCCTGGCCCCGGCCTACGGGCTGACACCGGCGCGAACGCGGGTTTTCCTCACCGCGTTGATCGACGCCGTCGACCGCCGCATGCATGCGGGGCGCGGCCTGGCCTACGGCGCTGAGCCCTGGCGTCATCTGCTCGGCCAGATCAGCGAAGTCGCGCTGCGCCAGGACCGCGCCCGCTACTCGCCCGCCGAGCAAGCCGGCGGCTGGCTCGGCCGCCCGCCCTGCCCGCCCGGCGAGCTGGCAGCCGCCGAAGCCCGCCTGGGCCTGGCGCTGCCGGAAAATTACCGTCAGTTCCTGCTGGCCTCGAACGGCTTCGGCGAGCTGTGGAACGGGCCGGCGCTGCTGCCGGCGGCGGAGATCGGCCCGTTGCGCCAGCTGCTCGATCCGGAGATATTCGAAATCTACCAGGATTACGGGGACGATGTGGCGGGGCCGCTGGCAGCCAGCATCTGGGTCAGCGACCTCGACGGGGACAGCATGGTCCTGCTCATCCCGCCAGGCGTTGCGGGGAATGATTGGGAGACCTGGCAGTTCGCCTCATGGCTTCTGGGCGAGGTCCGCTATCCGAGTTTTCGCAGCTTTGTCGAGCGGCTGCTGCTCGACGCCGAAGCCGGGGACGGCCTCGAATAGCCGGCATGGCGAGGCCCCGGGTCCGCGCGGGCGGATCCGGGGCCTCGGCGTTCGGCCGGATGGGCTAGCGGGCGGCGCGCAGGCTCAGCGCGTGCTCGATCGCCCAGATCGACTGGGGCCGCATGTACATGCTGGCGCGGAACGTCCCGTCCTCGTTCCAGGCCTCGGGCGTGCGGAACCAGAAGCCCTTGGTGACATAGGTGACGTTGTAGACGCCCCAGGCCGTGCGCCAGGCTTCGGCGTCGAGCCCCTCCTGGAGCATCAGCGCGGCCAGGGCGTAGGTCGTGCCGGTCCAGACCTCGTGCGACTGGAGGTTGGCGTTGTCGACCTGGCCGTCCGGCCGCATGCCGTTGACCGCGCCCATCGTGCCGTCGACGAAGCGCATCACGTTGTACTCGAAGACCGTCCGCAGCGCCTGGCGCACGCGCTCGGCGGGGGCGACCGCCGGCAGGCCCAGCGCCCCGGCGTACCACTGCCCCGCCAGCTGGTCGGCCATGATGCTGTCGCGGTAGGGCGTGTCGCCGGCGTTGTACAGGTAGTAGGTCCCGGCCCAGAGCTTGGACTCCAGGCTGGCCCGCGCCTGCTCCAGCCAGGGGCCGTAGCTCGCCAGCTCGGCGGGTGCCCCCTGGGCGGCACCCAGCTCGCGGGCCATGGCCGAGGCGGCCTCCAGCGCGGCGATCAGCAGGGTGGCGGTGTAGGCGCTGGCGCCCTCCATCTCCCAGGTGTCGTAGGTCTGATCGGCGCCGTGGTGGTCGAGCAGGCCGTCGCCGTCGCTGTCGAACGGGCGGACATAGTCGATCGCCTGGACCACCGTCGGCCAGGCCTGCTCCAGCAGCGCCCGGTCGTCGAGCAGGACGAAATCGCGGTAGACCCGCAGCACATATTTCAGATTGAGGTCTTTCCACTCGTTGATGTTTTGGTAGTTGTAGGCGTTGGTCCGCAGCAGCGGATCCTCGTGCGGCGCGCCCTGGTCGTGGGGCAGCGCGCCGGCCAGTTTGCGCTCGGCCATGGCCTTGGTGGCGACAATCTGGACGATCGTCAGGTCCTCCTCGGCGACGGTCGGCAGGAACTGGCGGATCTCCTGGCGCTCAAGCTCGGGCCAGAGCAGCGTCTGCGCCCACGAGCTGTAGAAGGCCACGTCGAGCGTGCCGTAGAAGGGATAGTCGTAGCACTCCAGATAGGAGAACAGGCCCACGTCGCTGGGCGGCGCCGACAAGGTTGCCGAGTTTTCATCGACCAGCCGCTCGACCCAGATCGTGCCGCCGTCGATCAGATAGTACAGCTCGTTGAACAGGGCGGTTTTGTACCAGGCCGGGCGGGCCGGGTCGTCGAGGATGGGCTGCTGCCAGGCTTCGATCTGCGAGCGCCAGCCGCCGTAGTTCTGGGCGGCGTGCTCGGCCAGCTCCCAGGCGCGGGCGCCGCTGGTGCCCCAGAAGCGGGTGTGGCGCTTGTACCAGGCGCCGCCGCCGGGGAACGCGGTGATCGGCACGTCCCAGGCCAGCGTCACCGGCAGCGCGAGGACCTGGCCGGGCGCCAGATCGACGGTCACGGCCACGGCGGCGGCGGTCCGGCCGCCGGCCGGCTGTTCGCCGGCCCAGGGCTCCAGGGCGCCATCGGCGGCGAAATCCTGCCAGATCTCGGCGCCGGACTCATCGATCGTCCAGCAGGCGCGGTGGCTGATCGTGACGCCCGGCAGGCGCGGCGCCAAAATCGCCAGCGAGCCGGCGCCGGCCTTGGCGGCGGGCAGGCCGCGGCGCATCTCCACCCCCACGCAATCGGCCGACTCGCGGGTGGCATGGGTGACGGGCCCGTCGCCCGACAGGAAATTCTCCCAGCTCAGCATCAGGCCGACCCGCAGCGGCGCGTCGGTCGGGTTCTCCAGCCGCCACTCGAACACCGCGACCGGCAGGCTGCTTTCGCGATAATTCTTGGCGATGACCGGCGAGAACTGCTCCTGGCTCAGGCGCACCGGCAGCTCCGGCGAGTCATAGACGAACCAGGCGCGGGGGAACAGCGCGTGGTACGAGCCGGCGCCGACCGGGTAGCCCCAGTTCCAATCGCGCAGCACATCGTCGGGGGCGGCGGTGCAGAGGACCCGGGCGCTGCGCGTGCCGCCCTGCTCCACGAAGACGCTCCACTGATTGGCCCAGGCTGTCTCGTAGCGGTGGCGGCCGATCTCCAGGTGCCAGCGGGCGAAATCGCCGCGAAAGGTGCGGCCGATCGAGCCGCTGCCCATGCCGCCGAGCGGCAGGCCCTGGAACGGGCCGTCGTCGATCAGCGGGTGGTCCACCGGCGCGGCGACGCCCGCCTCGGGAAACGGCAGGCCGAGCGGGCGGCTCCAGGCCGCTGCCGGGATGCCCAGCTCGTCGGCGGTCGCGGGCGAAATGTCGGATACAAGCGTCATCGGGTTCTCCTTGCAAGGTAGCGATGGCGGCGCCGCGCCTGCCGGGCGGCGCCGGAACGGACCGGGTTCGGGGCGGGAGCGTCAGGGCTGGCCGACGGCGGCG
>DASWWB010000748.1:0-1534 GCA_036406115.1 Herpetosiphonaceae bacterium | reverse complement strand
GCCGATCCGGTCTGCGCCGCGCTGGCCCGCGAGCTGGCGCTGCTGCCGCAGCTGTTCGCGCCGCTGGCGGATTGGCAGGCGTGCGGCCACGTCCTTTTGTCCCGCCTCGGCCACGAGCCGGCGCTGGCCCCGGCGCTGCGGGATTTGCTCGCCGCGCTGCCGCCGCCCTGGATCCTGCCCGTCCACCCGCTGCCGGATCGCCCTGATCCTGCGCTGCGGGCGGTGCTGGCGGGCCATTCAGCGGAGGCGCGGTGCTGCGCGATCAGCGCCGACGGCTCGGTCGCGGTCTCGGGCGGAGCCGATGGGCTGCTGCTGATCTGGGACACCGCCGCGGGGGCGCTCCGTCAGGCGCTCGCCGCCCAGACCGACGAGGTGACAAGCTGCGCGATCAGCGCCGATGGCCGAGTGATCGCTTCGGGCGGCGCCGATGGCGTGCTGCGGATCTGGGATGCGCGGACCGGCGAGCTGAGCCACGTGCTGACCGGCCACGCGGGCGCGGCGCAGGACTGCGCGCTAAGCGGCCAAGGCAGTGTGCTCGTATCGGCAGGGGCCGACGGGACGCTGCGGGTCTGGGATGCGGGGTCCGGCACCTCCAGCCGGGTTCTGTCCGCCGGCGTGGCGCTGCATGCGTGCGCGATCAGCGCCGACGGCGCCGCCGTGCTTGCTGCGGGCGGCGATGGCAGCGTTCGGCTATGGCAGGCGTCTTCCGGCGCCGAGCGCGTGTTCGGCGGCGGTGGGAAGCCCGCCTTCGGCTGTGCCATGAGCGCTGATGGGCTGATCATTGCCTCGGTTGACCATGAGGGCGTCGCGCGGATCTGGGATGCAGCCACCGGCGCCGTCCGCCGCGAGTTTACCGCCCATCGCACGCCGGCCTACGGCTGCGCGCTCAGCGCCGACGGCGGGACGCTGGCGACGGCGGGCCAGGATCGGGTCGTGCGGCTTTGGGACGCTGCCAGCGGCAATCTGCGCCGCGAATTCGCCGGCCATAGCTCGTGGGTGCGATCCTGCGCCCTGAGCGCCGACGGATTAATCATGGTCTCCGCCGGCGATGAGCGGGCGGTGCGGGTCTGGGATTGCGCGCCGCTTCCGTCGCCGCCAGCCACCGCCAGCGCCGCCGGCGTGGTGCGATCCTGCGCCCTGAGCGCCGACGGATCAGTGGGCGTTTCATCCGGGCAGGATGGACTTGGTCGCGTGTGGGAGGCCGCCACCGGCCGAGAGCGCCAGCTGCTCACCGGCCATAGCGGGTCGATCCAAGGATGCGCGCTTTCCGCCGACGGCGCCCTTGCCGCGACCGCCGGCGCCGATCGCACAGTGCGGGTTTGGGATTCGCACAGCGGCCAGGGGCTCTCGGTGCTGGCGAAGCATGGCAATTGGGTGCGCGGCTGCGCGGTGAGCGCGGACGGCGCGATTGTGGTCTCCGCCGGCGATGACCGGGCGGTGCGGATCTGGGATTGGCGAGCGGGCCGCGCGCTGCATGGCTTGGCCGGCCATCGCCGCAGCGTCCACGCCTGCGCGGTGAGCGCGGACGGCGCGA
>DASWWB010000747.1:0-6427 GCA_036406115.1 Herpetosiphonaceae bacterium | reverse complement strand
CCAGGCAGACCAGCGCGCCCTGGGCCAGCGCGCCGAGGGCGGGGGCGGCGCGGTCGAGCCGGTAGCGCAGCCAGCCGCCGGGGTTGGCGGCGAAGCTGGTCGAGGCCAGGGCCAGCTGGGCGTGGTCGAAATTGAAATACTCGCTCTCAATCTTGGCGATGATCCTGCCGGAGCTGCGCTGCGGCGGCAGGTCGATCCGCAGCGCCATGCGGCGGGGCAGCCCTTCGCCGTCGAGCCAGACCTCGCCGCTGCCCTGCATGTCGCGGTAGGCGGCGGGGTCGAGCGAGACGCCGGCGGGCAGGTCGCCGCTGGCGCGCAGCTGCGCCTCCAGCTTGTCCTTGAGCGCCGCCGCGAAGGCCGGGCCGTCCATGGCGAACGTGTAGCGGACATAGGCCAGCGTCAGGTCCTGGCCGGCGAAGTCTCGCTGCTCGGCGCCGGCGCGGGTGACATCGCGCAGGCCGGCCAGGAAGCCGAGCGGATCGCCGCCGGGGGCGATCATATCAGCGCCGCCGCCGTCCTGGCGCTCCCAGGCGCCGGCGCCCTGGCGGGCGAAGGTCGCGCCGTGGTCGACGCGCAAGCCCAGCGCCTCCTCGGGGCTGCCGAAATCGTTCTGCCAGAGCATCAGCTCCAGCGTCTCGGCTCCCTGATCGACAGTGCCCTGGAGGGCGAATCGCTCCATGCGGGCGGAGCGGCCGGCGTTGGCCAGGCTGGCGCGCGGGTAGACGGTCTGCTCCACGTGGGCGCGATAGTCGTAGCGGCCGCTGGCCTGGGCCAGCTCCCAAGCGCGGGCCACCGCCTCGGCGTCGGAGACGGGCTGGGCGGCGCGGAGGAGCGCCAGCGGGAGCAAGAGAAGCCCGAGGAGCAGGGCGGCCAGGCGCAGCCGGCGGCGGCGGAGCGGGGAGCGATGCATAGACGACCTCCAAAACCTTTGCTGTCAGGACAAGAACACAATCGGCGGCGGCGCGGCGCGCGCTGAACCAAGGCCGTGGCGCGCGCAGGGCGCCGCCCGGCCGGCTAGCTCGGGGGATTGAGCGGGTTTGCTACGGATCGTGAGATCGAGGCGATCGTACCACGGGCGGCGGCGGAGCAGTAGTGATCGCAGTCATATCTTTCGCCGGCGATGTGGCGCGATGGGCTACGCGCGGTGGGTGAGCGCCAGCACGGCGGCCTGGGTCCGGTCCTCGACCTCCAGCTTAGCCAGGATCGCGCTGACATAGTTGCGGACCGTCCCCTCGGACAGGTGCAGTTTCTCGGCGATGGTGGCGTTGGTGTGGCCCTG
Organism: Herpetosiphonaceae bacterium; assembly: GCA_036406115.1. GTDB lineage: Bacteria > Chloroflexota > Chloroflexia > Chloroflexales > Herpetosiphonaceae > DASWWB01. The sequence goes on along the minus strand of DASWWB010000747.1, from coordinate 5,148 downwards.
GGCGATTTGGCGCAACACATCGCGCTCGCGCTCGCTGAGCGTGCCGAGGAGCTGGGTGGCGGAGGGCGAGGGGCCGGCGGGCGGCGCGCTGAGCGGGCGCAGCAGTTTGCCCGCCACCGCCGGGTCGATATAGGAGCGGCCGGCGGGCGTTCCGCGCACGGCCCTCACCAGCTCCTCGGCCGGGCTGTCCTTGAGCAGGTAGCCGGCCGCCCCCGCCTGGAGCGCGTCGAACAGCCAGGCGTCGTCGTCGAAGGTCGTCAGCACCAGGACGTGGATGTGCGGGAAGCGCGCCCGCAGCTGGCGCGTGGCCTCCACCCCGTTCATGCGCGGCATCTTGAGATCCATCAGCACCAGATCCGGCGCCGCGCTGCCCGCCAGCTCCAGCGCCTCCATCCCGTCGCCGGCCAGGCCGACGACCTCGATATCACTCTCCAGCCCGAGCAGCAGCGCCAGCCCGGTGCGGGTCGTGCGCTGGTCATCGCAAATCAGAACCTTCATCAGCCACCTCCCATTTCAAAGCGGATCATTGTTCCCTTGCCGGGCGCGCTCTCGATCCGCAGCGCGCCGCCGCTGACCTGCGCCCATTCGGCCATGCCCGCCAGGCCGTAGTGGCCGGCGCTCACCGGGGCGGCGGTCTGGAAGCCGCGGCCGTCGTCGGCGATCTCCAGCAGCAGCGCCTCCCCGGCGGCCGCCAGCGCCACGCGGATCTTGGCCGCCCCGGCGTGATATTTGATATTCGCCAGCGCCTCCTGGGCGATGCGGTAGAGCGCTTGCTCGCTGTCCGGCGGCAGGGTCGGCAGGGCGTCGGCGATCGACAGCTCCAGCTCCGCCCCGGCGGCGTCGGCCGCCCCGGCGGCCAGGGCCCTCAGCGCGTCGGCGAGGCCAAGCTCGCTGAGCGGATTGGCCCGCAGCGACTTGAGCGAGCGCCGCGTGTCGTTCAGGCCGGAGCGGGCCGAGCCGAGCGCCGTGTCCAGGACGGCGCGGGCGGTGTCGGGATCGACCCGCACGTAGGCTTTGGCGGTCTCCATCTGCACCGCGAGGTCGGCCAGGGTGTGGGCGAGCGTGTCGTGCAGCTCGCGGGCCATGCGATTGCGCTCCCTGCTGACCGTGAGCTGCTCCAGCGTGGCGGCGTAGTGGCGCAGCTGCTGATTGGCCTGCTCCAGCGCCCGGGTTTTGATCCGCAGCTGATCCACCAGCAGCGTGGCCCAGCGGCCGTTGATCAGCAGCGTGATGACCGCCAGCGTCACCCCCAGCGGGGAGAGCTGGACCCAGGCCAGCCGGTTGACGACCAGGAACGCCAGTCCGAACACGAGGCAGAACGCGACGACCTGGCGCCAGCCGTAGCGCCAGGCCACGATGCTGAAGGCCAGCAGCTGGATCGGCACCATGCGAAAGGCCAGGAAGCTGCTCGAGGCGGTGAGCGGGCCGCGCTGGGGCGCGTCGACGGTGAGGGCCGTCAGGGCGACCGGCAGGATCGCCATCGCCACGATCACCAACGGCAGCAGGCGCGCGCCAAGCCGGGCGGCCAGCGGCCGGACCGACGCCAGCCCGAGCATCAGCAGCGGCGGCAGGCTCTGGGCCAGATAGTAGGCGCCCGGCAGCGGATGGACATCGGCGCGCACGGCGGCGGCGATGTTGTCAAGGCCCAGCAGCAGCTGGACGTGGAGCAGCCAGATCAGCGCCAGGGCGTGGGGCAGATAGTCGCCAAGCGCGGCCATGCCCCAGCGCCGGAGCGCGCGCAGGCGGGGCGGCGCGCCCGGCGCGGCGCGAAACCAGGGCCAGTCGAACACAGATGCCTCCTCGGATTGACAACGTGGCTGGAGCGCTCGCGGGCCGCGCGGGGCGGGGTTCTGCGGTCAGCTCCCGCCAGTGTAGCACGCCGCCGCGCCGCCTCCCAGTGACAGGCGTCATAGTTTTGGCGGCGGGCTGCGTCCAATCTGTCTTAACGATATTTAAACGATCTTTGAACTCTAACCGGCGGGGGCGGCCTATACTCATCCTTAGCTCTATTTGTAGCTAAGGAGTAGTTGCCATGCAGGTCATTCGGAAGAGTCTTCTTGTGTGCGTAGCCGCGGGGCTGCTGATCCCGGCGCTGGCGTTGCTGCTGGCCCGGGGCGCCGCCCCGCAGCCGGCGAGCGCGGCCCCCAGCCGCGCCCCCGCGGGAGCGACGTTGCCCTACGTGGAAGTCCAGGCCGAGGACGCCGCGACCAACGGATCGATCATCGGGCCGGACCGCCACTATCCCGGCCTAGCCACCGAGGCGATCGGCCGCCGCGCCGTGACCCTGACCCAGGGCCAGTACGTCGAGTTCACCGTCCCCCGGGCCTCCAACTCGATCGTGATGCGCTACAGCATCCCCGACAGCGCCGACGGCGTCGGCCTGAACGCGACGATCAGCCTGTCGATCAACGGCGTGGCCCAGCCCAAGCTGGACCTGACCTCGCGCTACGGCTGGATCTACGGCACCTATCCGTTCAACAACAATCCCGGCGGCGTCCGCCCGCACCACTTCTACGACGAGGTCAATCGCATGACCGGCGCGCTGCCGGCCGGCACCAAGGTCCGGGTCTCGGTCGGCGCCGGCGACACCGCGCCCTCCTACACCATCGACCTGATGGACTTCGAGCAGGTCGCGGCCCAGCGCGCGCAGCCGGCGGGCTCGCTCTCGCTGACCTCGTTCGCCGGCGTCGATCCGACCGGCGTCAATGACTCGACCTCCGCCGTCCAGGGCGCGATCAACAGCGCATCGAGCCAGGGCAAGACGCTCTGGGTCCCCGCCGGCACCTACAAGATCAACACCCAGCTGCTGGTCAACAACGTGACCATCACCGGCGCCGGCATGTGGTACGCCAAGTTCCACTTCACCAATCCCGTCGGCAACAGCGAAGGGTTTTACGGCAACTACGCGCCCAATCCGAGCACCAACGTCCACCTGTCGCACTTTGCGATCTGGGGCGAGGTGGTGACGCGCAACGACAACGACCAGATCAACGGCATCGGCGGCGCGCTCTCCAACTCGACGATCGACAGCCTGTGGATCGAGCACACCAAGTGCGGCCTCTGGCTTGACGGGCCGTTCGACAACCTCAAGGTCTCGAACATGCGCATCCGCAACCAGAACGCCGACGGCGTGAACTTCCACAAGGGCGTGACCAACTCCAGCTTCACCAACTCGCACTTCCGCAACACCGGCGACGACGCGATGGCGATGTGGAGCGACTCCAGCGGCACGACGATCGCCAACCGCAACAACGTCTTCTCGTTCAACACGATCGAGCTGCCGGTGCTGGCCAACGGCATCGCGCTCTACGGCGGCACCGACAACAGCGTGACCGACAACCTGATCATCGAGCAGCAGGCGGAGGGCGGCGGCATCCACGTCGGCAACCGCTTCTCGCCGGTCACGGCGGTCGCGGGCGTCACCACGATCGCCCGCAACGTGGTGATCCGCGCCGGCTCGATGGACTACTACAACGGCTGGAACTTCGGCACCGGCGCGCTCTGGTTCTACGCCCTCGACCAGAACATGACCGGCACGATCAACGTCGAGGACAACCAGTTCATCGACAGCAACTACGAGGCGATCCACTTCATCGGCAACAATGTCAGCAACGTGAATTTCAATCGCAACCAGATCATCGGCGCCGGCACCTACGCCGTCGAGATCCGCGCCGCCGGCTCGGCGAACTTCAAGGACACAACCGTCAGCGGCACGGGCCGCGGCAGCATCTTCAGCTGCCGGACCGACTTCACGCTGAACAACCAGGGCGGCAACGGCTCCTGGATCACCGATACGGCCCAGTGCCCGTCACCCTACCCGACGCCGATCTACGGCCCGATCGCCACGCCGACCCCGGTCCCGACGGCGACCCCGTGCCCAAACGGTGTTTGCCCGCCCACCAGCACGCCGGCCCCCACCGCCACCAACACCCCTGTGCCTACCAGCACGCCAACTCCCACGCCAATCCCCGGCACGGTGGTACGTGCGATTAACGCCGGCGGCGGCGCGACGGGCAACTGGCAGGCCGACGCCTATTTCAGCGGCGGCAATCAGTTCAGCGACAGCTCGACCGCGATCAACACCAGCGGCTACCTTGATCCGAATGTCGCGCCGCAAGCGGTCTACCAGGCCTGCCGCTGGGCGCCATCTTTCAGCTACACCATCCCCGGCCTGACGCCCGGCGCCAGCTACGTGGTGCTGCTGCACTGGGCCGAGCTGTCGTTCCAGACCGCCGGCGCCCGCAAGTTCAACGTCTCGGTCAACGGCACCCAGGTCCTGACGGCCTTCGATGTCTTCGCCGCCGCCGGCTACAAGCGGGCGATCGGCCGCTCGTTCAACGCCGTCGCCAACGGCAGCGGCCAGATCGTCGTCGCCTTCAGCAACGGCGGCGCCGACAATCCGTTTATCAGCGGCATTGAGATCATCTCGCCCAACGGCGCGACGCCCACCCCGGTGACGCCGCAGCCGACCGCGACCAACACCCCGCTCCCGACTGGCACGCCGCTCCCGACCAACACCCCCACTGCCACGCCCACGACCGGCCAGACGCCCTACGGCGGCAGCCCGCGCGCGGTGCCCGGCACCATCCAGGCCGAGGACTTCGACAACGGCGGCCAGAACGTGGCCTTCTTCGACACCGACGCCGGCAACCAGGGCGGTCAGTACCGCACCACTGACGTTGACATCGAGACCACCAGCGACACGGGCGGCGGCGTCAACGTCGGCTGGATCGGCGCCGGCGAGTGGCTGGAGTACACCGTCAACGTCGCGACCGCCGGCACCTACACGTTCAATGCCCGGGTCGCCTCCAACACGACCGGCGCCAGCTTCCGGCTGGAGGCGAACGGCGCCGACAAGACCGGGACGGTGGCGGTCGATCCGACCGGCGGCTGGCAGACCTGGACCACCGTCTCGCGCCAGGTGTCGCTGAGCGCGGGGACCCAGGTGCTGCGGGTCTCCGCGGTCGGCGCCGGCTTCAATCTGAACTGGCTCCAGTTCGCCAGCGCCGGCGGGGCCAATCTGGCGCTGGGCAAGCCGGCCAGCGCGAGCAGCGTCAACGCCACGTATGCGGCCGGCAACGCGACCGACGGCAGCGCGGCGAGCTACTGGGAGAGCGCGAGCAACGCCTTCCCGCAGCAGCTGACGGT
>DASWWB010000746.1:0-2709 GCA_036406115.1 Herpetosiphonaceae bacterium | reverse complement strand
CAGCGGCATGACCAACAGCGAGGCCGGTCTCGCCTTCTTCACCGGCTACCTGATCGAAAAATCGCTCAGCGTCGACAATATCTTTGTCTTCGTGCTGATCTTCACCTTCTTCGCGGTGCCGCCGAAGTACCAGCACCGGGTGCTGTTCTGGGGCATCATCGGCGCGCTGCTGATGCGCGGCGTGCTGATCGTGGTCGGCGCGGCCCTGCTCAAAGAATTCCACTGGATCATCTACCTGTTCGGCGCCTTCCTGATCTTCACCGGCGTCCGCATGGCCATCCAGCGCAACGAGGAGGTCCATCCGGAGAACAACGGGCTGATCAAGCTGTTCCGCCGCCTCATGCCGGTCAGCAACGAGTACCACGAAGACAAATTCTTCATCCGCAACGCCGGCAAGCTGGTGGCGACGCCGCTGTTCCTGGTGCTGCTGGTGGTCGAGAGCAGCGACTTGATCTTCGCCGTCGACTCGATCCCGGCGATCTTCGCCGTCACCGACAACCCGTTCCTGGTCTACACCTCGAACGTGTTCGCCATCCTGGGCCTGCGCTCGCTCTACTTCGTGCTGGCGGGCGTGATCGACAAGTTCCACTACCTCAAGCTCGGCCTGTCGGTCATCCTGACCTTCGTCGGCGTCAAGATGGTGATGGTCGACATCTACAAGATCCCGATGGGCATCTCGCTCGGCGTGATCGCCGGCATCCTGGGCATCTCGGTCGTCGCGTCGCTGGTGCGCTCGCGGCGGCTGGAGCGCGAGGCAGCGCCGCAGCTGATCGAATCGCAACGCTAAGCTGATCGATCCCCAACCGCGAGCGGCCGGACGCAACGATGCGTCCGGCCGCTCGCGCGTCAGGCGGTGGCGGGCCGGGCCTCCAGCAGCAGATCGTCGACAATCTTGGCGCTGGACAGCACGCCGGGCAGCCCGGCCCCGGGATGGGTGCCGGCGCCGACGAAATACAGGTTCGGCACCTCCTCCGAGCGATTGTGCGGCCGGAACCAGGCCGATTGGGTCAGGATCGGCTCGACGGAGAACGCGCTGCCCTGGTAGCTGTTCAGATCCTGCTGGAAGTGCAGCGGCGTGATCATATGCTCGCTGACGATGTGGCGCGAGAGCCCGGGCAGGTAGCGCTCCTCCAAGAAGCGCATGATCGCGTCGCGGTAGGGCTTGGCTTGGCGGCGCCAGTCGGTGCCCGAGCCGAGGTGCGGCACCGGCGACAGGACATAGAACGCCTCGCAGCCGGGCGGCGCCAGCGACGGATCGGTCAGCGTCGGCATGTGGAGGTAGAGCGAGAAGTCATCGGCCAGCTTTTTGCGGGTGAAGATCTCGTCGAGCAGCGGGCCGTAGCGCGGGCCGAGGATGATATCGTGATGGGCCAGGGCCGGACCGTCGCCGCCGCGGTACTGGCGGTCGGTGCCGAAGTAAATCACCACCAGCGACATCGAGTAGCGCATGCGGGCCAGCTTGGCGTCGGTGTACTTGCGGCGGACGGCGGCGGGCAGCAAGCTCTGGTAGGCCTGGGCGACCTCGCCGTTGCAGACGACCGCGTCGGCTTTCAGCTCGCTCCCGTCGGCCAGGCGCACGCCGGAGGCCCGCCCGCGCTCCAGGGTGATCTCGCCGACCTCGGCGCCCAGCCGCAGCTCGCCGCCCAGCTCCTTGAACAGCCGCACCAGCCCATCGACCAGCGCGCCGGTGCCGCCCATGGCGAACCAGACGCCCCATTTGCGCTCCAAAAAGTTGATCAGCGTGTAGATGCTGGTGGTCTGGAAGGGGTTGCCGCCCACGAGCAGCGGATGGAAACTCAGCACCTGGCGCAGCTTTTCATGCTTGACGAACTTGCTGACAAAGCCGTAGACCGTGCGGTATGACTCAAGCTTGATCATGTCGGGGATGATTTTGATCATATCCCAGGGCCGGTGGAAGGGCTGGTCGGCCAGCTCGGTGAAGCCTTTGTCGAAAATATGCTCGGCGCGGCGGACGAACTCCAGGTAGCCGTCGACATCGTCGGGGTCGAGGGCGCGAATCTGGCGCACCATCGCCGGCAGGTCATCGGAGTAGTCGAAGTGGCTGCGATCGTCGAAAAAGATGCGGTAGAACGGCGTGACCGGCACCATGGTCACGTAGTCCTCGGTTTTGCGCCCGGCGAGGGCGAACAGATCGTCGATCATAAACGGGGCGGTGATGACGGTCGGGCCGCCATCGAACTTAAAGCCGTCCTGCTCATAGACGTAGGCGCGGCCGCCGGGCTTGTCGCGCTTGTCGAGCAGCAGCACGTCGTGGCCGCGGGCCTGCAGGCGGATCGCGGCGGCCAGCCCGCCGAAGCCGCTGCCAATCACAATGATGCGCACGGGATGCTCCTTAGCCGGGGGGACCCGGTGAAACTCGGTATAATGACTGGAGAATGATACGCGAAAGCCCCGGGCGCGGATGAATGAGGAGAAGCCATGTCAATCGATCAACCAGCAGACATCAACGCCATCGATGATCCCGCCGCGCTGCTCGCCGAGGGCCGCGCCGCCATGGAGCGCGACGACAAGCAGACCGCGCGGGCCGCGCTGCGGCGGGCCGTCAAGCTGGCGCCGGAGAGCGCCGAGGCCTGGCTGGCGCTGGCCGGGGTCGTCGGCACGATGAGCGAGCGCCGCCAAGCCTACGAGCGGGCCCTGGCGCTGGATCCCGCCAGCCAGGCGGCGAAGGACGGCCTGGCGGCGCTCAAC
>DASWWB010000745.1:0-2890 GCA_036406115.1 Herpetosiphonaceae bacterium | reverse complement strand
CGCCCGCCGAGTGGCCGGCCGCCCGCCGCGAGCTGCTGCTGCTTGACGACGCCGCCGGGCTGGGAGCGCTGCTTGAGCGCCAGCCGCTGCTGGGCGACCGCCACGCCGATCAGTGGCTGGCCGCCGACGAGCTGCTGCTGCGCGACATGGGCAACCTCGCCGAGGCCCAGCTGGTCGCCGAGGCACGGGCGGTGCTTCGGGGAGAGCGCGAATGACCCGCTGTCACCGATCAGCGGGTCGCCTGATCACAGCCAAAGGAGAATTGCCATGACGCGCTCATTGTCCCAGGCGGCGGAGCTGCCCTGCCCGCAGTGCGGCCAGTTGATCGCCGCCGAAGTCTGGATTGTCGTCGATGTCGAGGAGCGCCCCGATCTGGCCGTGCTGGCCTGCGACGGCCGCCTCCACGATGTCCAGTGCCCCAACTGCGGCGCCCAGAACTCGATCGAGGCGCCCCTGCTCTACCATGACTCGGTTGTCCGGCGGCTGATCTACGCGGCGCCCGACCAGACCAGCATCGACGAGGACCGCCAGATCGCCACGCACCTGGCCCAGCACCTGCTGGCCGGGATCGAGGACCAGAGCCCGCCGTATTTGCAGAAAGTCGAGATCGTGCCCGGCCTCGAGTCGCTGGGCCCGGCCCTTGAGCAGCCGCCGATCGTTGACGCCCAGGAGCCGCCCAGCGAGGCTGCCGCCCGGCTGGCGATCGCCGCCCTGCTGAGCGCCGACTCGGAGTCCGCCTTCGAGATCGCCGTCGACATGCATCCGGCGGCGCTGCACCCCAGCATCGACGAGCTGCTCGAAATCATGATCGGCGAGGCCCAGGCCAATCACGACAGCGCCTTCGCCGGCTCGCTGCGCTTCGTCCGCGAGCGCTTGTCGGCGACCAGGGTCACCAGGACGCACTCGCTCGCGCTGCTGGCGACCATCCACGAGCTGCTGGCGGCGGATTCCGAGGAGGAGGCGGCGGCGGTGGTCGAGGAGCATGCGACCTATCTGCTCTCGCCCGAGGCGGGCGACGTGCTCAGCGAGCTGGCCAAGGCCGCCGAGCGCGAAGGCGACGAGGCGCTGGCCGGGCGGCTGCGCGATGTGCGCGACGCGCTGCACACGCTGCGCAATGGCGGCCAGAACAGCGAGCAAAACTAATGACCCGACGCGCCGGCCGCTGTCGCCGGCGCTCTCTTCCCTAGCAACAAGGAGCGGCGGCTATATGCAGGACTTCTTCGAATTTCGTCTGGTGCCCCGGGTGCTGTACAAGGCCGGCCTGGCGCGCGAGCTTGGCGCCGAGCTTGCGACGCTGGGCGCCAGCAAGGCCTTTATCGTCGCCGATGCCGGCGTGGTGAAGGCCGGGATTGTCGATACGATTCGCGACGCGCTGCTGGAGGCGGTCGAGGTCGTGGGCGTCTACAGCGACGTGCCGCCGAACTCGTCGTTGCAGGTGGTCGAGGCCGCTGCGGCCCAGGCTGTGGCCGCCGGCGCCGATCTGCTGGTCGCGATCGGTGGCGGCTCGCCGATCGACACCGCCAAGGGTATGCGCATCCTGATCACCGAAGGCGGCAAGCTGCTGGACTACGAGGGCGTCAATGTGCTGGAGCGCCCGCTCGTGCCGATGGTCGCCATCCCCACCACCGCCGGCACCGGCTCCGAGGTGACGACCGTCGCGGTGATCAAGGACGAGGAGAACCACGTCAAGGTCTCGTTTGTCAGCCCGTATCTGGCGCCGGAGCTGGCGATCATCGATCCCGAGGTGACAGTCAGCCTGCCAGCCCATCTGGCCGCCGCCACCGGCATGGACGCCCTGACCCATGCGATCGAGACCTATGTTTCGACCGAGCATGAGCCGATGAGCGACGCGCTGGCACTGGGCGCGATCGAGATTGTCTCCAATTTTCTGCGCGACGCGACCCACGGCGGCCCCGACAACGAGGAGGCCCGCGGCCAGATGCTGATCGCCTCCTGCATGGCCGGCATCGCCTTCACCAACAGCTATGTCGGCGCGGTCCACGCCCTGGCCCACGCCACCGGCGCGCTGTTCCCGGTCCACCACGGTCTGGCCAACTCGATTTTCCTGCCCCACGTGATGCGCTTCAACAGCAGCGTCGCCCCGGACCGCTACGCCCGGATCGGCCGCGCCTTCGGCATCAACACCGGCGGCCGCTCGCGCGAGGAAGTGATCGAGGACACCGTTCGCTCGATCACCCAGCTGGCCGAGGACTGCGGCCTGCCGACCAGGCTGCGCGAGTGCGGCGTGCCCGAGGACGCCCTTGAGACGCTGGCCGAGCTGGCGTTCGGCGACGGCGCGCTCTACCACAATCCCCGCGCGGCCGAGCCCGAGGATTTGTTGGAGATTTTGCGCGCGGCGTGGTAGCGTTTTTATTGCGACTGCGCCGGGGACCCGTTTACGGGTGGCTGGCGCTGATGGTCGTGGCCGCCCTCGGGCTGGCCCTGGCCTATCAGCGCCCGATCGCCGTGCCGCTCAACATCGGCCGCGAGGAGGGCGTCGACAACGATCTGCCCTTCCTCAATCGCTTCAACGCGCCCGAGCAGCGCGGCGACGGCCTGGGCAAGTACCGCTGGACGACGCTTGACTCGTGGATCGAGGTCAGCGACGCGCCGGACGGCGTGTATCTGCTGACCCTGCGCCAGATCAACGGCGGCAGCGGCGAGCTTGAGATTCGCGGGCGCCAGTTCCCTGCCACCGCCAGCGACCGGGTGCTGCATGTCCTGGCGCCGGCCGAGGGCAATCTGCTGAGCGTGCCGATTCGCACCGCCCAGACCTTCGCCGCCGACGATCCCCGCGAGCTGGGCGTGGCGCTCCAGGGCGGCGCGCTCCAGCTGCTCGACGCGCCGGGCGCGCTGCGGGCGCCGCCCTGGCGGCCGGTGCTGGCCTGGC
>DASWWB010000744.1:0-4736 GCA_036406115.1 Herpetosiphonaceae bacterium | reverse complement strand
CGCTGTGGGGCTGATCGGCGCCGACGCCGTCAGCCTGCCGGTGCGGCAAACCGCCATCACGCATGGCGGCCCGCAGCCGCAGATCGTCCAGGAGATTGTCGAGCAGCCGGCGCCGGTGGTGCGGCGGGTGGTCCGGCAGCCGGCGGCCGAGGTGGTGGAGGAGATCGTCGAGCAGCCGGTGCGGCGGGTGGTGCGCGAGCCGGTCGTGGAGGAGATTGTCGAGCAGCCGGTGCGGCGCGTAGTGCGGCAGCCGGCGGCCGAGGTGGTGGAGGAGATTGTCGAGCAGCCGGCGCCAGTCGTCCGGCGCGTGGTTCGGCAGCCGGCGGCCGAGGTGGTGGAGGAGATCGTCGAGCAGCCGGTGGTGCGGCGCGTGGCGCGCGGCTAGGGCGCCGGTGGCCCTGCCGCCACGCCGCGTCGCGAATCCGCATCCCTGGCCCGGAAATCCCGCGTGGTATAATCAAGCACCTCGCCAATTGGCGTGCCAGCTCAGAAGGAGGTTTCCCATGACTGACGCACTGCAACAATTGCCCGGCGTGATTGCCAGCCGCGACTGGGGTCTGTTCGGTCCGCAAACCTACGCCCTGGGCGTGGACATCGGCAGCTACGGGTTGCGGGCGGTGCTCGCCGATTTGCATGGCGCCCGGCTGTCGCACCGCGAGCTTGAGCCCCGGCCCGACAGCACGGCGGCGACGGTGATGGCGGACATCCTGCAGCTGGTGCGCGACCTGCTGAGCGCCGAGGGCGTGCGGCCGGGCCATCTGGTGCGGATCGGCGTGGGTTTCAGCGGGCCGGTCGACGCGGCGCGCGGCGTGACCAGGCGCTCCTACCGGATGTCGGGCTGGGATGATCTGAATGTCTGCGAGCAGTTCGAGCAGGCCTTCGACGCCATGACGCTGGTGGAGAATGACGCCAGCCTGATCGCGCTGGCCGAGCACACCTTCGGCGTCGGGCGCGAGGTGCGCGACCTGTACTACCTCCATCTCAGCACCGGCGTGGGCAGCGGCCTGGTGCTCAACGGCCACCTCCATCGCGGCGTCACCACCAGCGCCGGCGAGATCGGCCACGCGCGGCTGGCGCTCGATGGCGAGAGGGAGCTTGAGGATATCCTGTCGGTGCGCGGCCTGCTGCGCCGGGCCGGCGAGCTGGGGCTGGAAACCGACGACCTGGGCGCGCTGTTCGCCGACGGCCGGGCGGGCAAGCAGACGATCGCCGAGCTGGTCGATCGGCTTGGCGTGGGCCTGGCGGGGATCGTCCAGCTGCTTGATCCGGCGCTGCTGGTGCTCGGCGGGATCGTGGCCCGCAAAGGCGGCCCGGCGTTCTGCCAGGCGGTCGGCGAGCGGGTCAACCGGCTGATCGCGCCCGTCCCGGCCCGCCAGATCCCGGTCGTGGCCTCCTCGCTGGGCACCGACGCGGTGGCGATCGGCGGGCTGGCGATGGCGCTCCACAGCATGAATGAGTAGGAGGGACGGCCTCCCCCGCCCTCCGTGCCGGAGGGGGCGCAAGGGGGCACGCCCCCTTGCATCCCCCGATGTTTAGTTGGTGGCGGCCGAGGATGGTTGGCCGCGATTCTTCTTTCGAAACGTGGTTAGCCGGCGGCGGACTGGTCGCGCATTGGGGCTGCGTGCCGCTGCCAGGCGGTCGGCGGGATTGGGAGGGGCGTGGGCGATTATTTCGCCCACGCCCCTCCGTTTGCTGGCCATGAGTCCAATCCCGCCAGCCGCTAGCTGTATTGCTTAACTAGGATAGCAACGTTTTTGAGCAACTCCATGCCACTACAAAGCCATGATTCGTATCCTATCCGTTGCTAACTTGATGTGTCAGTACAGCTAGCCGCCAGCCAGTCCCCGATCCCCAGTCCCCAATCCCCGACGCTACGCCATGGCCTCGGCGAGGTGGGCGAGGAGCGGGGCGGGGTCGCTGAGCTGGGCGATGGCGTCGCGGGCCATGGCTGCGGCCTCGTCGAGCGGTTTGCCCAGCAGCTTGAGCAGGCGGCAGCGCTGGATGTGGCAGAGGCCGGTCCGGTAGAGCTGGCCGCTGCCGGCGAGCGTCGCCAGCTGGCGCTCGCGGACCTTCAGCGCCAGGTGATAGGCGCCGCGCAGCTCGTGGTAGGCGCAGATTGCGTCGAAATAGATCCGCCCCGGCGGGACGCCCATGCGGCCGGCGCGGCTGGTCGCGCGGCGGTAGAGGCGCTGGGCGGCCTCCTCGTCGCCCTGGCGGCGCGCGCAGACCGCCTGCCAGGCCAGGAACTCGATCAGGTTGTCTAGGTCGTCGTTGGCGATCGCCAGCGCCTCGCCGGCGACGGCCCAGTCCGGCAGATTCTGCCAATCGCCGCGCAGGTAGGCGATCTCGCACAGGCTGGTGTAGGCGCCCATCAGGTGGTGGTCGCTCCACTGGGCGGCCGCCATCTCCTCGAGCCCGGCGGCGAGCGCCCGGTCCAGCCGCCCCAGCTCGGTCTCGAACGAGGTCCGCAGGCCTTGCAGGCAGTAGCGGCACTCGGCGGACGGCGCCACCTCCCGCTGCATGTAGTCGAGGGCCTGCTCGATGCGCTGCTGGTGGCCGAGCGGATCGATCCCGACGTAGGCGCTGATCAAATCTTCTTGCAGGCAGATGCGCTGCGGAAACTGCTGGTAGCTCGGCTTGCGCACCTCGACGGCGGCGCGGACCGCCAGCTCCAGGGCGGCGTTGTAGTCCTTGATGTGGTGCAGCAGCAGCTGGAGCAGCCAATGGTCGTAAAACCGCTCCCACCAGGGCTCGTTCAGGCGGCGGGCGGTCGCCCGGGCCTGCTCCAGGATCGCCCGGGCCTGCTCGGGATGGGTCTCGAACAGCGGCGAGGCCTCGTCAAGCGCCTCGGCCAGCGCGATCCGGTCCTGGTCTTGGTTGGCGTAGGCTTCGAAGCGCCCCCGCATCACCCAGCTCCAAATGTTCATGGCAGCAGCTCCTCGATCGAAGCGCCGATCTGGCGGAAGGCCAGCGCAGCGTCCTGGGCGGAAAGGGTCCGGCCGGCGAACACCCGGGCGATCTGGTAGACGAGCCGCAGCGCGGCGTCAAGGGCCGGCGCTGGCGGCGGCGTCTCGGCCAGGGCGCGGATCAGGCCGCAGGAGGCGTTGAGGTGCAGCGTGCCTTTCAGCTCCTCGGCCTCGGGGCCGCGCTGCTCCAGGTATTGGCCGACCAGCTCCGCCAGCGGATCGGCCAGCTCGCCCTCGTCCAGCGCCTGGCGGCTCTCGATGATAAACTCGGCGTCTTTGGGATAGATCATCAGCGCCGGCACGTCGGCAGGCTTGAAGGCCGCCAGCGCCGCCCGGACGCCCATCGCGCGATAGGCCGCCAGCAGCGGCTCGAAGGCCGGCTCGCTGACCGGGCGCAGCAGCCGGGCCGGATCGCCGTCCAGGCGCTGGAGCCGCAGATCGCGCCGGCGGCTGGCGTATTTCTCCAGAAACGGCGTCACGGCGAACCAGGAGGCGTCGATCACCGGCACGTCGTGGCCCTCGGCCAGCAGCTGCTCCTGGAGCGAGCCCAGCTCGCGGGTGACATAGTAGAGCGTGCCGTCGCTCTGCTGGAGATAATCTTCAAGATTGAGCTGGCCGCGCGAGGTGCGGAAGGTGATGATCGGCGCCACGCGCTCGAAAAAGGCGTTGTCGCGCACCGCCCAGCCGGTGATCACATCGCTGTGCCCGCTGACGATCTGCCGCCAGACAGCCGGCTGCTCCTCGGCGATCCTGCCCAGCGCCGCGCCCAGCTGATCCTCGATCGCCTGGCGCACGGACTCGAAGGTGTCGTCCTGGTGCAGGGCCTCGCGCGAGGCGGTCGGCTGGAGCAGCGGACAGTCGATCACGCCGCGCACGAAGCGCGCCCAAGGCGGCAGCAGGTCTTTTTCGGCGTCGGTGATGAACATGCGCCGGATGAACACCCGCGCGTCGCCGTACTCGCGGACCGAGGCGACGGAGGTGGGCGGCACGAACAAGAACCCCTGGAGCGGGATGGTCATGGCGTCGTGGCCGAGATCGACCTCGTGGTCGTGCAGCGGGATGATGCAGAGCGGGTCGCTGAGCTGGAAAGCGCGCTCGATGTAGTCCAGCGTCGCCTGGCCGGGCTCGGCGGCCTCCCAGGGCGGCGTCATCAGGTTGATCGGCGCCGGATCGCTGTCAACATAGATCGGGATGGGCAGGAAATCGGCGAACTGGCGGATCGCGTCGATCAGCAGCTGCTGCTGGAGGACAAAGGCGGCGGCGGGCTTGACGGTCAGCTCGATGGTGGTGCCGGTCTCCTCGCGCTCGGCGGGGCCCAGCTCATACTCCTCGTCGCCGGCGGAGCGCCAGCTGAGCGCCTGGCTACCCTGCTGCATCGAGCGGGTGGTCAGCCGCACCTCGGAGGCGATCAGGAAGGCGCTGAGGAAGCCGAAGCCGAACTGGCCGATCAGCTGGGCGGCCTCGTCGGCGGAGAGAATCGAGAGGTTTTCGCGCAGCTCGCGGGTGTAGGAGCGGCCGATCGTCGCCAGGTAGGTTTCAATCTCCTCGGCGGTCAGGCCCGAGCCGTTGTCGCTGATCGTCAGCGTCCTGCTGGCGGCCTGGATCGACAGGGTGATACGCGGCCGGTAGTTTCGCGCGCCGCCCTTGACGGCCCGCCGCACGCAGCTGTCGTGGGCGTTTTGAATCAACTCCCGCACCGCGACCTGCTTGTTGGAGTAGAGGTGCTCGGCCAAGACCTTGAGCAATCCCGGCAGGTGCAGCTTGAACGGC
>DASWWB010000743.1:0-1677 GCA_036406115.1 Herpetosiphonaceae bacterium | reverse complement strand
CCCGCCGCGCCAAAACCCCGCCGCTAGCGCGCGTCCCAGCGGAAAAAGCGCACCGACAGGGCCGTCATCACCACCAGCCAGGCCGCCAGCACCGCGCCGTCGACCCAGAGCGGGTTGACCGGCGGCGCATTGATCATCGTCTGGCGCAGCGCGTCGACGAAATAGGTCAGCGGGATGGCTTTGACGATCGGCTGCAAAAACGAGGCGTTGACCGAGAAAAAGACGCCGGAGAGGAACAGCATCGGGAAGTTGAGCAGGTTGGTCAGCGCCGTGCCGCTCTCCTCGGTCTTGGCGATCGCGGCGATGAAAAAGCCGATCGCGATAAACGTCAGCGTGCCGAGCAGCGTCCAGGCGGCGAAGGCCAGCCAGGAGCCGACCACCGCCACATCGAAGACCAGCACGCCGATCCCGATCGTCAGCGCGGTCTGGAGGCAGGCGATGACCAGTCGCAGCGCCACGTAGGCCGCCAGCACCGTCGCGCGCGGCAGCGGCGTGGCGCCCAGCCGCTTGAGCACGCCCTGGGTGCGCATGGCGATCATCGGCTGGGCGGTGCCGAACAGGCCCAGGTTCATGATCGACATGCAGAGGATGCCGGGGATGAGCAAATCAATCTGCCGCAGATTTTCGGAGAGAACCGGCCGCACCGCCAGCGTCAGCGCCGGCTGACTGTTGGTGATCGCACGGTCGGTCTGCTCGACCACGCCGCCGACCACGCCGCGCAGCAGCGGCCCGAGAACCTGGCTCGACTGGTCGATCAGCAGCTCGACGGCTGCCGGCTGGTCGCTGGCGGCCACACTCGCGCCGGCGGGGATGATAATCACGGCGTCGAGGTCGCCGGTCTTGAGCCGCGCCTCCAGGTCGGCCTGGGCGCCGCGCTCGAACTTCAGGCCCGACAGCAGATTGTCCTCGACCGGCTGCTGCTTGGGCAGGGATTCGAGCGTCTTCGCCAGCTCCAGGCCCACCGGCCCCTGATCGGCCACCGCCAGGCCGACCGTGGCGTTGATTTTATTGTCGCCGGCGAAGATCACCCCGAACAGCAGGATGAACATGATCGGGAAGGCCAGCGTGAAAAACAGCGACATGCGATCGCGGACAAACTCGCGCAGATTGGCGAGAAACAGCTGCTTGAAAGCGTTCAATCCCGGATCCTCCGGCCAGTCAGCTTGAGAAACACATCTTCGAGGGTGGCGCCGCGCAGCGCGAAGCCTGTCAGCTCGGCGCCGCGCTGCTCAGCCAGCGCCATCAGGGCGGCGGTGGTGCGGGGCGGGTTGCTGGAGTAGAGGATCGTGCTGCCGTTCTCGGCCCGCAGCTCCTCGGCGCCGGGCAGCGCCCGCAGCTCATCGTCGACCAATCGCTCGTCGCGGCCGAACTCCAGCGCCGAATGCTCGAAGTTGGCGCGGATCAGGCCGGCGGGCGTGCCCTCGGCGATGATCTTGCCGTGATCGACCACCGCGATCCAGTCGCAGAGCCGCTCGGCCTCCTCCATGTAGTGGGTCGTCAGGAAGACCGTCTTGCCGCGGCCGCGCAGGGCGGCGATCACATCCCACATCGAGCGGCGGGCCTGCGGATCGAGGCCGGTGGTCGGCTCGTCGAGGAACACAACCTCGGGATCGTTGACCAGCGCGATCGCCACCGCCAGCCGCTGCCGCTGGCCGCCGGACAGATCCTTGGACATGG
>DASWWB010000742.1:0-3507 GCA_036406115.1 Herpetosiphonaceae bacterium | reverse complement strand
TCCCCGCGCCGACCGCACAGCCAACCGAAGCGCAGGCCGCGCCGCCGACCGAAACACAGCCCGCGCAGCCGGCCGACACGCCCGAGGCCGCGCCCGGCGATCCGTTCGCCCAGGCCGAGGCGATCCTGGCCCGCGCCCGGGAGGCCGGCCAGGCCGATCCGAAAACCGCCGACGAGCTGCTGAAAAAGCTCGCCGAGCTGAAAGCTAAGCTCGCCTCCGCCAAACCCAAGGAGAAGGACCTCAATAGGTTGCGCGCCGAGCTGGCCAAAAAGATCCGCGATGCCGAGCGGGACAACAAATTGGAAGCGCAGCCCGCCGCCGAGCTGAAAGCCGCCCTGGCGCCGCTCGGTATCGACACCAGCAGCGAGGGCGATGGAGAGGAGAAGGAAAAAGATGACTGATCCGCTCGTCGGGGAGCGCATCGCCCATTTCGAGCTTGAGGAGCGGCTGGGGGCGGGCTTGCTGGGCGCGGTCTATCGCGGCCGGGACACGCTGCTCGGCCGCCCGGTGGCGGTCAAGGTGATCGACACGCCGGCCGCCGCCCAGCGCTTCATCGTCGCCGCGAGGATGATCGCCGCCTGGCGCCACCCGCACATCATCCAAATCCACTACGCCAGCGAGCATGACGGGCGCTTCGCCCTGGTGATGGACTATCTGCCGGGCCAGGATCTCGCCCGGCTCCACGCCGATTACCTGGCCGACGGCGCGCTGCTGCCGCACAGCCACGTGCTGCTGGTCGGGCGGGCGGTAGCCGAGGCGCTCGACTACGCCCACGGCCGCGGCGTCGTCCATCGCGATGTCAAGCCCGCCAATGTGCTGATCAGCGCCGACGATCAGGTCGTGTTGACGGATTTCGGCCTGGCGCTTGACATCCAGCAAGGCTCGGTGGGCCATGTGCGGACGGCTAATCCCTACATGGCGCCTGAGCAATCCCGCTCCTCGGCGGCGGCGGTGCCCCAATCCGACCTCTACGCGCTGGCAGTCATGCTGTTCGAGCTGCTGACCGGCGCGCTGCCCTTCGCCGCCGATTCGCCGATCGAGCTGGCGCTCAAGCACCTGACCGAGGAGCCGCCGCCGGCGCGGGCCTTCAACCCGAGCCTGCCGGCCACCGTCGACGCCGTGTTCTTCACCGCGCTTGGCAAGGAGCCAGCCGAGCGCTACCCAAGCGGCGCGGCGCTGATCGACGCCCTGGAGGCGGCCCTGGCCTCCGCCCCCGCCCGCTCGCTGCTGCGGGCCGGCCCCGCCCAAGACGAGGCGCCGCCCGAGGCTGCGGAGGATGGTGCGGATCCGCTGCTCGGCCGCCGGCTGGACGGCTACCAGATCGAGGAACTGGTCGGCGTGGGCGGGATGGCGCGGATCTACCGGGGGCGCGACACGCGGCTCGACCGGCCGGTCGCAATCAAGGTGATCGACCACTCCCATCAGCGCGATCCCGATTATCTGCTGCGCTTCGAGCGCGAGGCCCAGGCGATCGCGCGGCTCGATCACCCGAATATCGTCCATCTTTACTACTACGGCGAGAGCCAGGGCCGGCTGTACATGGTGATGCAGTACGTGGCGGGCCGCGACCTGCAAAGCCTGCTGGCCGAGCGGCGCGGGCAGCGCCAGGGCCTCGCGCCGGCCGAGCTGCTCCAGATCGCGCGCAACATCGGCTTCGCTCTCGACGAGGCCCATCGCTCCGGCGTGATCCACCGCGATGTCCATCCCGGCAACATCCTGGTCGACGGCCGCGGCCGGGCCATGCTGACCGACTTCGGCCTGGCGCTGCAAACCGCCGTGGGCACGCGCGGCGAAATCTTCGGCACGCCGCGCTACATCGCCCCCGAGCAGGCCCAGTCCTCGGCGCTGGCGGTGCCTCAGAGCGACCTCTACGCCCTGGGCGTGATTCTCTACGAGGCGCTGACCGGCCGCGTGCCGTTCGACGCGCCCCAGCCGCTGGCCGTCGCCATGCAGCACATGACCGCCGCCCCGCCCAGCCCGCGCGCGCTCAACCCGGCGATCAGCCCGGCACTGGAGGCGGTCATCCTCAAAGCCCTGGCCAAGCAGCCGGCGGACCGCTACGCGACCGGCGCCGCGCTGGCCGAGGCGCTGGCCCACGCGCTGGGAGGCCGGTGATGGACCAGCAGCGCATCATCGCCCTGGAGGGCTGCCTCAATCTGCGCGACCTGGGCGGCTATCCCACCACCGACGGCGGCCTGACGCGCTGGGGGCGCGTCCTGCGCGGCGGCAACGGCGGCGCCCTGCCGCCTGCCAGCCTAGCCGCCCTGCGCCGCCAAGGCATCCGCACGATCATCGACCTGCGCTGGGCCGGCGAGCGCGCCGAAGCGCCCAGCGCCCTGGCCGCCGAAGCCGCCTTCGCCTACCGCGCCGTCCCGTTCTACGGCGACCAGGATCCCTACGCCCTGGCCTATCCCGGCGCGCTCGGCGCCGTCTACCGCCTGGAGCTTGAGCGCCAGCGCGCTCCGATCAGCGCCATCCTCCGCAGCCTGCTGGAGCCCGGCACGCCGCCGCTGATCTTCCACTGCGCCTTCGGCAAAGACCGGACCGGCGTGATCGCGGCGCTGCTGCTGGGCCTGGCCGGCGTGCCCCGCCAGTGGATCGTCGCCGACTACGCCCTCACCGCCGAGACGCTCGGCACGACGCTCGCCGAGCTGCGCGCCCAAGCCACGCCGGAGGAGCTGGCCGCCGAGGGCTTCTGGCTCGATTGCCGCGCCGAGGACATGGAGTCGCTGCTGGATTATCTTGACGAGGAGCACGGCGGCGCCGCGGGCTACGTCCGCGCCCTGGGCCTCGCCGAGGGCGAGATCGCCGCGCTGCGCGGGTTGCTGCGCGAGCCCGGCTAGCGGCCGGCACCCAGGTGCGCGACAGCGCCCGCCCGCCCTGCTATCGTTGGCGCAGCCGCTCGGGGCGAAGCCAAGGAGGTAAGATGGGCTTGTTACAGGATTATCAGCCAACGCGATTGCAGATGTTTCTCCTGGCCTGTGTCTGCGTCATCCTCGGGGGGGAACTCTGGCGAATTTCGAGCGAGTCCGCCAGCCCGACCGCCTCGGCCCAGAGCTTGGTCGCGCTCAATCCGGACAACTATATCGTGCAGCGCTACGCGGAGCAATTGGAGCTCGCGCCGGCGCTGGAGCGCTACGATCAGGTCCTGCTCGCGCTGGACCAATATTTCCGCGACCGCGGCGCCTATCCCGCCACCCTCAGCCAGCTCGTGCCCGAGTACCTCGCCCGCGAGCCCACCATCTACATCGGCTACGGCGAACAGCTACACTATGCCCTAGCCGCAGACGGCCCCGCTCCCGGATTCGACTTCTGGATCTACGGCCACTACCCCGGCGCCGCCTCGATGCATGGCTGGTTTGTCAAGTATTGTCCGATCGAACGCGACTTGTGCGGCGAAATCCACAATCGCCACAGCGCCCCCAGCAGGATCAACCCGCGCTGGATTTGGGTGAGTAGCTCGGCGCTGTGAGCGCCTGGCGATGGAATCAGCGCGGCGGGCCCGCC
>DASWWB010000741.1:0-8184 GCA_036406115.1 Herpetosiphonaceae bacterium | reverse complement strand
GGCCACCGCCGCCCCCAGCATGCCCGTCGCCCCGATCACTAGCACCGTTTCCCGCTCCTGCGCCATGCCAAGCCTCCTCTGGCTGAAGATTATCTATCGATATTTCGGGATATGACGATATAATTATCAAAAAAACGCTAGCCGCCGGCGCACTCGCGCAGGTAGGCCAGCAGCGCCTCGGCATAGCCGATCATCCGCTCGTGGTCGGGGCGGTACAGCACCTCCTTGCCCTCGCGGACCGAGGTCAGCAGGCCGGCGCGCTTGAGCTGGGCCAGCTGCTCGGAGGCGGTGGATTGGCCGATCCCCGCCGCCGCCGCGATCTCGCCCACCGTCAGCTCGGCGTGGCTGGCGAACAACAGCAGGATCGACTGGCGCGTCTCGCTCGCCAAGGCGCGGAGGAATTCTTGCATCGCCGGATTCAATGGTGTTGTCATACGCATCGTCATATCGCAAAATACCGAATTGATGATAGCGCGGCGGCGGGGAATTGTCAAGCCGGGAAGGTTTGAGGGATCAGGGATCAGGGACCAGGCCGGACTGCATTGCGGCGTGCGCCACCAGGGAAGCCATCCAGCGTCGCAGCCGGCCCTGACCCCTGATCCCTGATCCCTGATCCCTGATCCCTGATGCCCCCGTTCACAGCCGGCAACTTGACACAGGCCCGCCGTCCCCAGACAATCAGCCGCGACATTGGAACGATGAGGTGAAACGTATGGCAGATCAGACGCTTGCGCGCGGCGAGACTCGGCGCATCCCCTGGAGCCTGGTGATCACGGCGCTGGCGATCTTCCTGGCCGCGCTGGACCAGACCGTGGTGATCACGATTTTGCCGCGCATGGCCGACTCGCTGGGCCTGACGGTGGAGAACGCGCTCCAGCAAGGCATCTGGATTGTCACCGGCTACCTGCTGGGCTACACGGCGGTCATGCCGCTGCTGGGCAAAGTGGCCGACGTCCACGGCCACCGCCGGCTGTTCGCGGCCTCGCTGGCAATTTTCGCGCTAGGCTCGATCGGCTGCGCGCTGGCCGACGACATCGTCACGCTGGTGGGCTGGCGGATCATCCAGGCGATCGGCGGCGGCGCGGTCCTGCCGATCGGCCTGGCGATCGCGATGGACGAAGTCAGCGAGCTGAACCGAGCGACGGCGCTGGGCGTGATGGGCGCGGCGGGCGAGGCCGGCGGCGTGCTCGGCCCGGCCTACGGCGGCTTGGTCTCGCAGCTTCAGATCGGCGACATCGACGGCTGGCGCTGGGTGTTCTGGCTCAACCTGCCGCTGTCGGCGCTGCTGGCCTGGGGGCTGTACCGCACGCTCAAGCCGCGGCCCGGCACCGGCGGCAAGGTCGATTATGTCGGCGGCGGCCTGCTGGCGGCCTCGCTGACCGCGCTGACCGTGGCGCTGTCGCGCTCGCTGGGCAGCATCGCCGTCGAGCCGGGCATGATCCAGGGCAACGAGGAGCAGTTCGCCGTCCAGTGGACCTCGCCGCTGACCTTGTCGCTGCTGGGGCTGGCGCTGGCGGCCTTCATCGGCTTCATCGTCTGGGAGCGCCGGGCGAAACCGCCGCTGATCGACCTGCGCACCTTCCGCGTGCCGGCCTTCAGCGCCGCCAACTTCACCAACGTGCTGGTCGGCGCGGCGCTGATCGTGGCGATGGTCAACATCCCGTTCCTCGTCGGCACGGTGCTGGGCGGCGACGCGCTGGCCGGCGGCCTGATGCTGATGCGCATGACTGCGCTGATCCCGATCGGCTCGGTGCTGGGCGGGCTGCTGATGCGGCGGCTGGCCGGGCGCACGGTCGCGGCCCTGGCGCTGGTCGTCACGGCGGTCGGCTTCGTCCTGCTGGCGGGCTGGCCGGCGGACGTGGGCCAGCTGCGGGCCACGATCGATCTGATGGTGACCGGGCTGGGCTTCGGGCTGATCATCCCGGCCCTGAGCGCCGGGGCGATCGGCGCCGTCAGCCGCGACCAGATGGGCACCGCCGCCGGCCTGCTCAACGCGCTGCGCATGGTCGGCGTGACCCTCGGCGTGGCGGCGCTGGCCTCCTGGAGCGTCTCGCGCCGGATCGTGCTCCAGCGGGCGATCGACTATCCCGCCGCCATCCAGGACGGCACGCTCGGCGCCAAGATCGCCATCGCCGAGCTTCAGCTCTATCACGAAACCTTCTACGCCGCCGCCGTGATCTGCCTGCTGGCGCTGATCCCGATCTGGTGGCTGCCCCGCCAGCGCGGCGAGATTGACGCGCCACTGTTTGCGTAGGAGATTTGAGGGGTTAGGGGTCAGGGGCCGGCCCGAACGGCAACGAAACAGGCGCCACTCAGCAATCTTTCACATCATGCAGCCGGCCCCTGATCCCTGACCCCTGATCCCTGATCCCTGATCCCTAAAATTATGGAGGAACCCCGCAATGCCCGAAACCTTCATGCCGCGCCTCAGCGACCCGACGGACTGGTTGAAAATTGTGCGCAGCTGGGAGAGCGCGGTGGCGGCGACCGGCGAGTTTTTCGCCGCGATCCCCGAGGATGCGTTTTTCGCCGCGCCGGACGGCGCGTGGTCGCCGGCCGAAAACCTGGTGCATCTGATCAAATCCGGGCGGCCGGTGGCCATGGCGCTGCGCCTGCCCAAGCTGCTGATCCGGCTGCGGTTCGGCGGCGTGGACCGGCCGTCGCGCTCGTTCGCCCAGCTGCGGGCCGATTATCTCAGCGCGCTCGCAGCCGGCGGCGAGGCCAGCGGCGCCTTCCTGCCCCAGCTCAATCAGACGGAGAGCAGGGCGGAGAGCAGGCGGCGGATGCTGGCGGGATGGGAGGCGACCGGCGCGGCGCTCACCGGCGCGCTGGAGATCTGGCCCGACCCGGTGCTGGACATGTGCCTGCTGCCCCACCCGCTGCTCGGCCCGCTGACGGTGCGCGAGATGCTGTTCTTCACGATCTACCACACCATGCATCATCTCAACGACGTGCAGCGCCTGCTGGGCGAGCCCGTCAGCGAGTGGTTCGGCCACGCCGACGAGGCGCTTCCGGGCAAAGACGAAGGGCTTGCGGCCAAAGACCCGGGGGTCGCCGCCATCGAAGGACAAATGGCGGAGCTGCTGGATCAGCTGCGCGAGGCGACCGAGAGTCTCCGGAACTTAAACATTAGATGAGAGACGATTATGTCGCCCCAATCGGCTAAATCGCGTTAATTATGTCGGGTCGCAGCCGTTCTGCGGCCCGGCGCAAGGCTGAAAGATTAATGCGGCGACCTGATAGCGATTTGACGGACATCTGAGAGGCTGGTATCCTCCGCCCCCGGTGCGCCCAGACCGCGCGCCCCCGTCCGAGTTCGACGGGTTGGTAGCTCCGAGATGAGCGGTGGAGGATTCCGTGACCGAACGAATGATGCGCCTCGTCGCGCTGGTGGTGATTGGATTGGCCTTGTGGTTGCCCCCCGCGACGCCTATCCACGCAGCTGGGCGGCCAATCCTTACTCTCCCAACCCCTCCCGGCGAGACCTGGGAGGTCATCCAGGGCTATAACTGCGGCACCCACGACGGCTGGGGCCGCATGTCGTTTGATCTCGTCAATCACGACGGCCGGACGCGCGGCGCGCCGGTGCTGGCCGCCGCCGACGGCACGCTCTGGTGGCAGGGCGGCAGCGCCGGCTCGCTGATCCTGGACCATGGCGGCGGCTTCTACACGATGTACAGCCACATGCAGACCCGGATCGGCGCGCCGGTCGGCACCCCGATCGCCCGCGGCCAGCAGATCGGCACCGTCGGCGCCGTCAACCCGACGCCGACCGTCCCCCACCTGCACTTCACCCTGTTCCGCGGCGAGGGCGCCTATGCCGAGCGCCGCTACCCCGAGCCGCTGAGCTTCCAGGAAGGCTACGATTTCCCTGATCGCAAGCAGTGCTCCGCCTACGAGGGCCAGCTGCTCTCCGCCGAGGGCGGCGCCGACGCGGCCGCGACCATCACCTGGGACGGCCTGGCCGCCCAGACCTGGCTCAGCGGCGGGCGGGCCGATTGGTCGATCAGCGACGACCAGGGCGTGCGCGGCTTCAGCCAGGCCTGGGACGCCGATCCCGCCGGCGAGGCGCCGCAGTTCGAGGGCGCCGCCAAAGGCTTCATCGAGCTGAGCGAGCCGGGCAAGCACACCTTCTACGTGCGGATCTGGGACAAGGCCGGCAACCAGACGCTGGAGACCCGCGAGTTCTGGTACGATCCGACGGCGCCCAGCGCCCCGGCCGCCACCCAGAAGATCGCCGAGATCGCCGCCAGCGACGAGGCCAGCCTGGCCTGGCGCCAGTCCAGCGACGAGCTGTCCGGCGTCAAGGGCTACCAAATCTACATCGGCAGCGATCCGGCAGGGACGAGCGATTGGTTCGTCGAAACACCCGAGGTCGAGGCTGGCAAGCTCAGCCCCGGCTCCTACGTCCTGCGCGCCCGCGCCCAGGACGGGGCCGGCAACTTCAGCGACTGGGTCACGCTCCAGGCGTTCGAGGTCAAGTAGCCGGCCAGCGGGATACGCCAAGCGGCGGGGACGGGCAGCAGCCCGTCCCCGCTGTTGATTCTCCCCGGGTGGGCGCTGGCTGCGGACAAGCAGCCGTCAGCCACAGGCGACCACCAGGCCAATCGCCCCAAATTCAGGCTTCGCAGCGATGGATGCGCGCCAGGTAGGCGGCGAAATCCGCCTCCGCCAGCTCGTCCAGCACGACGCAATCGTAGTCGATGTGGTGGATGGACGATTCATACGCAACAAAAGCGCACCAGCCCATCGCCCTGCTGCCATTGGCGGCGAAATCAATCTCATGCTGCCATTTCGGCCCCATTGACACGAGCGCGGCCGTTTTGCTACAGCTCGGGCAACGAACCATCATCACATGCCGCCCCCCTCCGCTGCAAAACCCGCCGAACACAAAATGCTCCCCCAGCTCCATCGCATCACCTCCGCGCCAGATCGGCGCCCGGCGGTTTTGTGCTATCCTGGCGCCGGTTGTAAGACGAGGGCTCCAATGATTGCGACAATTCCCCAGCTGGCCGAGATCGAGACCATCCCCCAGTTCGCGGATTTCCCGTGGCTGCTGCACGGCATCACCACCAGGCGCGGCGGGGTGAGCGCGCCGCCGCACGCCAGCCTGAACATCGGCTTTTCGCGGCCGGACGACCGGGAGGCGGTGCGCGAGAACCGGCGGCGGGTCGCCGAGGCGATCGGCTTCGGCATGGACGACGTGGTGATCGCGGGCCAGATCCACGGCACCAGGGTGATCCCGGTCGGCGCCGCCGAGCGCGGGCGCGGGGCCTACGGCATCGCCTCGCCGCTGCCGCTGGCCGACGGCCAGATCACCGACGAGCCGGGCGTGGTGCTGTGGTCGGGCTTCGCCGACTGCACGCCGCTGCTGCTGGTCGATCCGGTCCGGCGGGCGGTGGGCGCGATCCACGCCGGCTGGCAGGGCACGGTCGCCGACATCGCCGGCGCGGCGGTGGCGGCGATGGCCGAGGCCTACGGCTCGCGGCCCGGTGATCTGCTGGCGGCGATCGGGCCGGCGATCGGGCCGTGCTGCTACGAGGTCGGCGAGCCGGTGATCGGCAGGGTGCGCGAGCGCTTCGGCGCCGAGGCCGACGCGCTGCTGCCGCGCCGGCCCGGCGCCGAGCGGCCGCACTTCGATCTGTGGGCCGCCAACGCCCTGCTGCTGGCGGCGGCGGGCGTGCCGCAGAAAAGCATCATCCGGCTCGACACCTGCACCGCCTGCAATGTCGACCGCTTTTTCTCCCATCGGCGCGAGCGCGGCGCGACCGGCCGCTTCGCCGCGATCATCGGCGTGCGCCGGCAGCCGGCAGGCGCGTGAGAAAGGACCAGCCATGACCGACGCTCCGACGCTGGGCGGCAGGATCGACGCCATCCGCCGGCGCATGGCCGACGCCGCCCGCCGCGCCGGCCGCGACCCCGGCGAGATCGCCCTGATCGGCGTCACCAAGACCCACCCGGCGGAGCAGGTGGCGGCGGCGCGGGCCGCCGGGCTGGCCGACGTGGGCGAGAACCGGGTGCAGGAGGCCGAGGACAAGCGCGCACAGCTCGGGGCGGACGGCGACGCGCTGCGCTGGCACTTGATCGGCCACCTCCAGCGCAACAAAGCCCGGCGCGCCGTCCAGCTGTTCGATCTGATCCACTCGGTGGACAGCCTCAAGCTGGCGGAGGCCCTGAGCAGGCTGGCGGAGGAGGAGCGCGGCGGCCCGCAGCCCATCCTGCTCCAGCTCAATGTCTCGGGCGAGGCGAGCAAGGAGGGCTTCGACGTGCGGGGCGGATTGGCCAGCGCGGGCTGGGAGCCGTTCCTGGCCGCCGCCCGCGCGATCGCCGCCCTGCCGATGCTTGAGATCCGCGGCCTGATGACGATCGCGCCCTACAGCGACGATCTCGACGGCGTCGTGCGGCCCTGCTTCCGCGCGCTGCGCCAAGCGCGCGACGAGCTGATCCGCCTCATCCCGGCCGCAAGCTGGCGCGAGCTGTCGATGGGCATGAGCGGCGACTTCGAGGCCGCGATCGAGGAGGGCGCCACGCTGGTGCGGGTCGGCACGGCGATCTTCGGCGCGCGCTAGCCGGGCCGCAGCCGGTCGAACGCGACCACCCCGAGGAACGTTAGCGTCGCAACAATGGCGATGAGCCAGATGTAAATCGAGCGCAAATCATAGCCAAGCGCGATGGCTGCGAGCGGGATGCCGAAGCCTACGGCGAGCGGGATCAGCAGCGCGAGAATGCTGGGTTTCACGATGGCGCCACACGCCCGGCACGGCCTCCGCTCCAAGGGATGCCACGAGGAGCGTTCCGCGAAAGACGCGGCCTGCTCCCCGCAAACCGGGCATGTCAGATGGTTGCGTCGCTTGACTGGCGGCGGCGGCTCGTACACGGCCTAGCGCCTCACATCGTAGGCGGCGATCAGCACGCCGCTGTCGAAGCGCTGGAGATCGGCGAGCGCCAGATTGGTTGGCGGCAGCGCGCCGCCGAACAGCGGGACGCCGCGGCCGAGGACCAGCGGATTGAGCTTGAGGATCAGATGGTCGATCTCGCCGATCAGCTGGCTGGCCAGCTCGCCGCCGCCGCAGAGCCAGATGTCGCGGCCGGGCTCCCCCTTGAGCCGGCGGACCAGCGCGACCGGATCGCCGCCGACCAGCTCGACCGCCGGGTCGGGGCTGCCGCCGAGGCTGCGCGACACGACGTACTGGCGCAGCGTCGGGTAGGGGTTGGTGAAGCCGTGGTCGGCGCCGACGGCGTAGGTGCGGCGGCCCATCACCACCGCGTCGAAGCGCCGGTTCTCGGCCGGTCCCTGGCCCAGGGCGGTCCGAACGTGGGCCGGAAAGGTCTCGGGGAACTGCTCCAGCAGCGCGGGGAAATGATCGCCCTCGGCGGGGAAGGCGGCGAACGAGCCGTCCTCGGCGGCAATGAAGCCGTCGGCGGTCGCGGCGACATAGTAGACCAATTTGCGCGTCACGAAAGATTCCTCCATCCCATCAATCCAATCAATCCCGCTGATTCGATCAGCAGATCAAACCCATCAAACCCATCAATCCCATCGATCCCGCTGATTCGATCAGCCTATCGGCCCGGCGGCAGGCGGCTCAGGGGAAGCGGACGCCCTGCTCGGCGCCGTGCTCGGTCTGGTCGTCGTAGGTCACATCGAACTCGCGCAGCTCGTCGAGCGCCTGCTGGGCCTCGCCGTCGGCCGTGGAGCAGGAGGCGTCGGCGATGGCGCGGGTGACCTGCTCGTGGTTCTTGATGACATTATCGACGTGGCCCTTTTCGTGGGCGGCCAGCCCCTCGACATAGCGGTCCCACTTGGCGACCAGCGCGGGATCGGCGTCGGACGGCGCCTTCCAGCGCGGCATGATCACCTCGATCTCGTAGTCGACATCGGCCTGGGCCAGCGTGCAGGACGCCTTGCCATAGCCGGGCCAGTTCCACTTGACCTGCCACTTGGTGGTGGCGTCGCCCTTGAAGCCATCGTAGCCGACCGGCGCCTTGCGGTCGAGCTGGGAGCGCAGCTCGTCCTCGGTGTCGCCGGAGATATCGTAGTAGGTGATTTTGGCGCCGGGGATGCTGACCCGGCCGTTCTGGTCGACCAGCTCGGCGCCGCCGGCGGTGTCGATCGCCGGCGAGCCTGACGAGCCGCCCCGGGACGAAGACGAGCAGGCGGCCAGCGCGACGCAGATTCCCAAG
>DASWWB010000740.1:0-4490 GCA_036406115.1 Herpetosiphonaceae bacterium | reverse complement strand
GCTTCGCATCGAGGGCTGGCGGATGGATCGGCCGCGCGGGGGATCGAGAGGCTGAGCCCCGGGCTGGCCGGGGCTCAGGGCGCGCTAGGCGGCCGCAGCGGGCGGCGGCGCCTCGGCCGGCTGGGACTGGGCCGCCTGGGCTTCGAGCTGAATCTTCTCGCCCATCAGCGCCACCACCTCGTGGGCGCGCCAGCAGGCCGAGAAGTGGCCGCCGCCGTGGTCGATGAAGGGCGGCTCCTCCTCGCGGCACTTCTCGACCACCATCGGGCAGCGGGTGTGGAAGTTGCAGGCGGGCGGCGGGTTGAGCGGACTGGGAACGTCGCCCTGCAAGATGATCCGCTTGCGATCCCGCTCCACCTCCGGATCGGGGATCGGCACCGCCGAGAGCAAGGCCTGGGTGTAGGGATGCATCGGGTTGGCGTACAGCTCGTCGGCGGGCGCCAGCTCGACCATCTTGCCCAGGTACATCACCGCCACCCGGTCGCTGATGTGCTTGACCACGCTCAGGTTGTGGGCGATGAACAGATAGGTGAGGCCGAATTGGGCCTGGAGATCTTCGAGCAAGTTGATGATCTGGGCTTGGATCGACACGTCGAGCGCCGAGACGGGCTCGTCGCAGACGATGAAATCCGGCTCGACCGCCAGGGCGCGGGCAATGCCGATGCGCTGGCGCTGGCCGCCCGAGAACTCGTGGGGGTAGCGGTTGATGAAATAGGGGTTGAGCCCCACCACCTTCAGCAGCTCCTCGACGCGGGTCCGCACCTCTTTGCCGGTGCGCAGGTTATGGACCCGGATCGGCTCGCCGATGATGTCGCCGACCGTCATGCGGGGGTTGAGCGAGGCGTAGGGATCCTGGAAGATAATCTGAACCTTGCGCCGCATCTGGCGCAGCTCCTCGCCGCCCAGCCGGGTCAGATCCTTGCCGCCGAAAAAGACATTGCCGCTTGTCGGCCGGTGCAGCTGGAGGATCGCGCGGCCGGTGGTGGACTTGCCGCAGCCCGACTCGCCCACCAGCCCGAGCGTCTCGCCCTTTTTGACGGCGAACGAGATCCCGTCAACCGCCTTGACCGCGCCGACCGTGCGCCGCAGCAGCCCGTTGGACTTGACCGGGAAGTGCATTTTCAAATTCTGGATTTCGACCAGGAACTCCGGGTTGCTGGTCGCCGGTTGTGTGGCCATAAAACGTCCTCTGCTATCAGGCGGTCAGCTCTTCGGCGACAGCGGACTCGAGCGCCGCGTTCAGGGCCGCCTCTTCCTCGGCAGCCTTCTTGGCGGCGGCGGACTGGCGCTCCTCGCGGGTGATGTCGAACAGGCAGGCGGCGTGGTGCTGGACGCCGACCGGGCGCAGCGGCGGCCGCTCCTTGTGGCAGGCCTCTTGGACGAAATCGCAGCGCGGCGCGAACGGGCACGAGTCCTTCAGCTCCAACATATCCGGCGGGAGGCCCCGGATAGGCGTAAGCCGCTCGCCTTCGCCCTCGTCAAGCCGCGGAATCGAGTCCAGCAGGCCGATGGTGTAGGGCATGCGCGGGTTCTGGTACAGCTCCTGGGTCGAGGCCTGCTCGACGATCCTGCCGGCGTACATCACATTGACCCGGTCGGTCATGCCGGCGACCACGCCAAGATCGTGGGTGATGAAGATAATCGCCGTGCCCGTCTCGTCCTTGAGCCGGTTGAGCAGCTCGAGGATCTGGGCCTGGATCGTCACATCGAGCGCGGTGGTCGGCTCGTCGGCGATCAGCAGCTCAGGATTGCAGGACAGGCCCATCGCGATCATCACGCGCTGGCGCATGCCGCCGGAGAACTGGTGCGGATAGTCGTCGAGGCGCTTGTCGGGGGCCGGGATGCCGACCATCGAGAGCAGCTCGGTCGAGCGGGCGCGGGCCTGCTTGTCGGTCATGCCCATGTGCAGCTTGAGCGACTCCGTCATCTGGCGGCCGATCCGCAGCACCGGGTTGAGCGAGGTCATGGGATCCTGGAAGATCATCGAGATCCGGTTGCCGCGGATCTTGCGCATCTCGGCCTCGCTGTAGTCCAGCAGGTCCTCGCCGTCGAACAGGATCTGGCCTTTGGCGATCTTGCCGGGCGGGGTCGGGATGAGCCGCATCACCGCCAGCGAAGTCACGCTTTTGCCGGAGCCGGACTCGCCCACGATGCCCAGGGTCTCGCCGCGATTGACCTGGAACGAGACATCGTTGACCGCGTTGACAACCCCGTCCTGGGTCTTGAACTGCACGACCAGATTGCGAACATCAAGTAGTGGAGCCATCAGTCCATCCTTCTAGTCTTGCTGGCGCGGGTCAAAGGCGTCGCGCAGGCCGTCGCCGAGGGCCACGAAAGCGATCGTGATCGAGGCCAGGGCCAGGGCGGGCGCGATCAGCATCCAGGGCTGGGAGACGCGGGAGAGATTACCCGAGAGAATCATATCGCCCCAGCTGGTCGGGAAGGGGTTCTGGAGGTTGGTGCTGGGCTTGATGCCGATGCCCAGATAGCTCAGCACCGCCTCGGCGATAATCGCGCCCGGCACGATGAAGGCGCCGGCGACGATGATCGGGCCGAGCGTGTTGGGCAGGATGTGCCGGACAATAATCCGGCCGCGGCCGATGCCGAGCGCGCGAGCGGCCTCGACGAACTCTTTCTCTTTCAGCGACAGCACCTGGCCGCGCACCAGGCGGGCCACGTTGCTCCAGTTGAAAATCGAGAGCGTGATAAACAGCAGCACCAGCCCGTTGAAGGCCCTGCCCAGCGCCGATTCGCCGTAGGCGGTCTGGATCACAATGAAGAACAGCAGCGCCGGCAGGGCGAAGACAATATCGGTCAGGCGCATCAGCAGATTATCGACCCAGCCGCCGAGGAAGCCCGAGACCAAGCCGATCGAGACGCCGATCAGCAGCGTCGCAAACATCGGGATGAAGCCGACGATCAGCGAGACCCGCGTCCCATAGACCAGGCGGCTGTAGACATCACGGCCGGAGTTGTCGGTGCCGAACGGATAATCCCAGGAGCCGGTGGTGCCGGGTTTGTCGGTGGTGATCCAGGCGGCCTGGCGGAACTTGCCGGCCTTGAGGATCTCCCTGGTGGGCGGCCCCTGCGGCGGATGCTTGGCGATCACCGGGGCGGCGATCGCCACAATCGCCAGGAAGCAGAGATAGACGATGCTCGCCATCGCCAGGCGGTTGCGGGTGAGACGGCGCCAGGCGTTGCTCCAAAGGCTGCGCGGCGGCCTGGTCAGGATGCTCGTCTCGATCGGGCTTTGAGCCGGAGTCGGCTCGGACGTTGTGGTGGTCATCGGCGCGTTCCCCTAGCCTTTGTTGCGAATGCGCGGATCAAGGAAGCCATAGACAATATCAACCGAGAGATTCGCCAGCACGATGAGGAAGGTCAGGAACAGGGTCGTGCCCATCAGCATCGCGTAGTCGCGGGACTGAATCGAGCCGACGAACTCCTTGCCGATGCCGGGGATGCTGTAAATCGTCTCAATGATAAACGAGCCCGTCACCAAGTCGACCAGGGCCGGGCCGAGGATCGTCACGACCGGGATGAGGGCGTTGCGCAGCATGTGGCGGGTGATCACGACCCGATCGCCCATGCCTTTGGCGCGGGCGGTGCGCACGTAATCCTGGCGCTTGATTTCGAGCATGCTGGAGCGGGTCAGCCGGCTGAGGAACGACATCGTGCCCAGGCCCAGCACGATGCCAGGCAGAATATAGGCGCTGCTGAGGCTCTGCCACTCTTCGGGCGCGCGCAGCGGATCGATGCCGAAGACCGAGCTGAGCAGGATCAGCGCCAGGCTGCCGATCACGAAGCTGGGGACCGAGATGCCGATCGTCGCCAGGATCAGGCTGATATAGTCGAAAATCGTATTCTGGCGCAGGGCGCCGAGAACGCCGAGCGGGATGCCGACCAGGATCGCAAAGACCAGGGCCACGAAGCCGAGGCGGGCCGAGGTGGGGAAGGTGCGGCTGATCTTGCTGCTGACTGTGTCGGTGCCCTTCGAGACATAGGTCACGCCGAAATCGCCGCGGGCGGCGTTGATGACATAGTTGCCGAACTGGCTGTCGAGGAACGCCCGGGCCAGCGTGAGCGGATTGGACACGCCCTGGGCGCGGGCGGCCGAGACAGCGCCGGGATTGATCCAAGTGGGCTTGTTCAGGCCGAATTTCGCGTTAAGCCGATCGACAATCGCCTGGGGCAGCGGCTTTTCCTGGTCCCAGGGGCCGCCTTTCGCCTGCTTCATCACAAAAAACGTGATGAACGCGACAATCAGGAGCACCGGGATCGCTGCCAGAACGCGTCGCAGAATAAAGCCAAACATAGAGCTGCCTCCAGCACAAAACCATCATCGCGGGGATGGGGCCGGCGAGCGGCGCCCGAAGGCGCCGCCCGCCGGCATCAAGCAGCCTTACTTCTTCTCGACCGTGAACGAGGTCCACTGGCCGGGCCACTGGTCGTCAGCGGCGGTCTTCGAGTAGCCGGTCACGTTCGGCTTCACG
>DASWWB010000739.1:0-4612 GCA_036406115.1 Herpetosiphonaceae bacterium | reverse complement strand
CCAATATGTCCGGGTCAGCGTGCGCCCCGCCGGCGACGGGTATGCCGCCCGCCTGGCCGGCGGCCAGGGCTCGGGGGTGCTCTCGTCGATGGCCCGCGCCAACGGCCTGATGATCGTGCCCGAGAACACGCCGCGCGTCGCCGCCGGCAGCCTGATGCCGGTGCTGATGCTCGATTGGGCCGAGTGGCCCGGGGAGGCCTGAGATGGATCCGACGATTCGCCGCCGCGCCTATGAGCTGATCTGCTCGCTGCTGCTGGGCGACGCGATCACGACGCTGGTCGAGCCGGAGCGCCACATGCGGCTCTGGCGCGACGCCCTGCCCTGGCGCTGGTGGCACGCGGTCTCCGATTGGTTCATCGCCCGCCCGGCCGCCACGCGGCTCTACGGATTGGCCCAGGCCGCCGCGGCGCTCGCCGCGCTGCCCCGCGCCTATCGCCGCGATTAGGCCGCGTCCCGGCTAGGAGCCCCGCCATGCGTCCTGATTCGCTGCGCGAGCTGGCGATTATCATCGGCCTGACCTTCGCCGCCCAGGTGCTGCTGGTGTGGGTCCTGATCGCCGTGCGCAAGCTGCGCGGCGAGATCGCCCTGCGCGCCCCCTACCCGCGCATCGAGCTGCCCGAGCTGTTCGAGGAGCGCCACGCGCTCAAGCTGTACATGGCCGGCGAGGAGCTGTTCCCGGCGATGCTGGAGGCGATCGATGGCGCCCGCCACACGATCATGCTGGAGACGTTCATCTGGAAGGGCGATGAGCTGGGCCAGGCTTTCCGCCAGGCGCTGGAGCGCAAGGCCGCCGACGGCGTGGCGGTCTACGCGATTTTCGACGGCTTCGCCAATCTGGTGGTGCCGCGCGCCTTCAAGCGCTTCCCGCCGGCGATCAATCTGCTCACCTACCCCGCGTTCCCCTGGCCCTCGCAGTTGATCGATTTCAGCGCCTACGCCCGCGACCACCGCAAGCTGCTGATTGTCGACCATGAGACGGCCTTTATCGGCGGCTACAACATCGGCGAGCTGTACCGCACCGATTGGCGCGACACGCACCTGCGGATCGTCGGCCCGGTCAGCCGCAACCTGGCCGAGATGTTCGCCTCGTTCTGGAACCGCCACCGCCGCCGGCTGCCGCGGCTCGAGATCGACCTTGACCTGGAGTGGCAGTCGACGATCCGCGTCCAGCGCAACGACGCCTCGCGGCTGGTGTTTCCCATCCGCTCGATGTATCTCGACGCGATCGAGCGCTCGGAACGCTACGTCTACATCACCAACGCCTATTTCATCCCCGATCGCGCCATCCTCGAGGCGCTGGTCCACGCCGCCCGGCGCGGGGTGGACGTGCGGGTGCTGGTGCCGTTCGAGTCCAATCACGTTTTAGCTGATTGGCTGATGCGCCACTACGTCGAGTTTTGCCTGCGCAATGGCATCCGCATGTTCACCTACCGCGCCGCGATGATCCACGCCAAGACGGCGACGATCGACGGGATCTGGTCGACGGTCGGCACCGCCAACCTGGACCGGCTGAGCCTCGCCGGCAACCACGAGATCAATCTGGAGCTGTACAACGCGGCGCTGGCCCGCGAGATGGAGCGGATCTTCGTCTGCGATCTGGAAAGCGCGACCGAGATCGAGCTGGAGGCCTGGCTGGAGCGGCCCTGGTACGCCAAGGCGGCCGAGCTGGTGCTCTCGCCGCTCTGGCCGCTGCTGTAGGAGGTGCGCCATGTCGTTCCGCCGCCCGTTTCTGATCACGCTGATCGCCGCCGGCTATATTGTCGCGTCGCTGGTGAGCCTGGTCGTGGCGTCGGGCCTGTTCCCGTCGCAGCGGCTGTCGGCCCTGGTCTCCGGCAGCCCCACGACGCTGGCGATGCTGGGCGGGCTGGAGCTGCTGTTCGGCCTGGCGCTGTTTCGCGGCGCCTCCTGGGCCTGGTGGC
Organism: Herpetosiphonaceae bacterium; assembly: GCA_036406115.1. Taxonomy (GTDB): domain Bacteria; phylum Chloroflexota; class Chloroflexia; order Chloroflexales; family Herpetosiphonaceae; genus DASWWB01. The sequence continues at coordinate 2,692 of DASWWB010000739.1, read as the reverse complement.
TGGTGGTCGCCGGCGCGCTGGTGCCGCTCGGCTCGCATATTTTCGGCGGCCTGAGCGGCGAGCCATGGGGCTGGGGCACGATCTTGTGGAATATCGTGGTCCTGGCCTACATGCAGTCGCGCGATGTCCAGGCGTTTTTCGGCCGCGAGGCCTACTGAACTGAACCAAAACCAGGGGTGGCGGATCTATGCGGGGAGATTTCGAAGCGCAAGGAGAACGCGATGGAGATCGCCCACGCCACCCCCACCCTGGCCGACGAGCATCCGGAAATGTACTATTCCGGCGTGTATTGGAATTCCTACGAGTATGTGTTCGAGGAGCTGAACACCCGCGTCGGCGGCGGACGCCGCGACCATTGGTTCCAGCATTTCCACAAGCAGGTCGGCGGCCGCCGCTTCAAGAAGGCCCTGATCCTGTGCTGCGGCAACGGCTGGGTCGAGCGCGCGATGTACGAGCAGGGCATGTTCGAGGAGGCGGTCGGCGTCGATTACGTCGGCGCGCTGCTCGATCACGCCCGCGCCGCCAGCCCGGGGTGGCCGCTCCGCTACTATCAGATGGACATCAACACGGCGGCGTTCCCCGAGGGCGGCTTCGATCTGATTGTCAATCACGCCGCCGCCCATCACATCACGGCGCTCGACCATGTGTTTCGCACCCTGGCGGCGCTGCTGCCGGACGACGGCTATTTTGTCAGCTTCGACTATGTCGGCCCCCACCGCAACCAATACCCGCTGCTGCATTGGGCGGCGGTCCACGAGCTGAACGACTCCCTGCCGCCGCAGCTGCGCCAAGAGCTCGCCTACCCTCACCTGCCGACGATGATTGCCGGCGATCCGACCGAGGCCGTCCACTCCGAGCTGATCGTGCCGGTGATGCGGCGCTACTTCGCGGTCGAGCAGCAGCGCCACGTCGGCGGCGCGCTGGCCTATCCGCTCCTGACCCACAACCAGCGCTTTTTTGACGCGCCCGAGCCGGAGCGCGACCGATGGCTGCGGCGGATCATGGCCGCCGACGCCGCCTATGTCGCGGCGTTCCCCGAATCGTCGCTGTTCGATTATCTGGCGGCCCGCCCGGCACGCGCCGCGCTGGCCGACCGGCAGCGGCTGGCGCTGTGGAGCGCCGACGAGGAGCGCCGCGAACGGCTCGCCCGCCAGCACGGCGGGCGCTACCACACGTCCGCCGCCGAGTACGGCCTGGCGCCCGCTCCCGCCGCGCCGCTTCCGCCCGATCTCGCCCCGCTGGTCGCCGCGTTGCGCCGCGAATGCGCCTGGCGCCGCGAGACGATGGAGCATTTGCTGGCCGATCGCGATTGGCTCCGGCTGCGCCTCAGCGAGCTTGAGCCGGCCTGGCGCCGGGTCGACGCCCATCCGCTGGCCGCCGCCTGGCGCACGCTCCGGCGCGCCCTCCGGCGAAGCTAGGGGCCGTAGACTTTCTCAAGGAACGCCAGGCTGTAGGCGCCTTTGACGTCGATCGCCTGCTTGATGATGCCCTGCTCCAGCAGCAGCTGGTGGGCTTTCTCCCACAGGTCCGGCTTCATCTGGCCGGGCTTGCTGCCGGCGGGATTGAGCAGCGGCACCGAGGCGGCCATGCCCGGCTGCTGGGTGGCGGCGATGTCGGGCGGCATGGCCTTGCCGTAGGTCTCCACCACGTAGGCCGCCGCCTGGTCGGGGTTCTCGACCGCCGCCTGGATGCCGCGCACGGTCGCCCGCACGAACGCCTCGACGAGCTGCGGGCGGTCGCGGATGGTCGCCTCGGTGGCGAAGATGACGTTGCTGTAGATGTCGATGCCGTAGTCGCTGATCAGCATGAAGCTGACATCGCCGCTGCGCAGCCGGGCTTTCATCCCGTCGTTGGTGATGAATCCCGGCAGCACATCGACTTCGTCGTTGAACAGGGCGTTGACGGTGTCGTAGTCGGTCCGCTCGATCTCTTTCAGATCGGCGTGCTTGATGCGCTGCGAGGTCAGCAGGGCTTCGTAGGCGATGCCCACGGTGCTGTTCGGCGGCTGGGTGGCGATGCGCTTGCCGACCAGATCTTGCGGGCGGGCGATGTTTTTGGCGGCGGGGGAGATCAGGACCACCGGGCTGCGCTGGTAGATGGCCATGATGGCGACGACCGGCTGGCCCTCGGCCCTGGCTTTGAGGATAACATCGGCGCCGGCGACGCCGAAATCGTCCTGGCCGGCGACGACCCGTGCCACCGGGTCGATGTAGGCGCCGCCGGCGTCGAAGCCGCCGTTGTCCAATCGAACCTCCAGGCCGGCCTCGCGGTAGTAGCCGCGCCTGGCGGCCTCGTAGAAGCCGGCGAATTCGATCGTGTGGACCCAGGAGAGCTGGACGCCGGCCGCCGTCGCCGGGGCCGGCGCCGCAGGTTGTTGCGCGCCGCAGGCCGCCAGCAGCGCCAGCCCGATCGCCAGCCAGACGCGCGCGAATACCAACCGCCGAACAGGGAGGGATGTGGCCTGATTCATCGTCCGTCGCTCCTTTCGATTGAGGGAGACTGTCTACAGACGTAACGCGAAGCCAGATGTTGGGTGTGGCAGGTTTAATATTCTTTAGCTATGGTCCATCATACTCCTGTCGCCGGTGAAATACTATCCCGCATGGTACCGGCCGCGCCGCGCCGCTTGTCCCATTCCTGATATCCGCCCCGGCGCGTCCGTCCCGCATGGCCCCGGCCGCGCCGCGCCGCT
>DASWWB010000738.1:0-2203 GCA_036406115.1 Herpetosiphonaceae bacterium | reverse complement strand
CCTAGCGGCGCAGCAGCGGCAGGAACATCCGGGGCTGGAGATTGGCCGCCGGCGGGAAATGGGGCTGAAGCACCGGCATCTGCGGCCGGTCGGCTCCGCCGCTCGGCTCCAGCGTGAACATATACTCCGCCCACCACGGCCCGGCGGCCCAGTAGGTCCAACCCAGCCAGACATCGCTGTTGGCGTCGATGGCGTCCAGCGTCTTGTCGAGCGCGTCGTAGCAGGTCTGGTTGCGGCCGCCGGCGAACTCGCCCAGGAATCCGCGCCGGTTGTGCTGGCGCAGCCAGGCGGTGAAGCCGGCGATGCGCTCGGCGCCGATCGTCGCGCTCATGCAGGTCTCGGAGCGGCCCGAGGAGTCGCTGTCCATGTACTGGTGGACCTCGAAGGCGAAGTTGTCGCCCGGGTCGCTGATCCCCAGCATGACGGTGGCGTTGGCTGTGCCGTACCAGGTGGAGGACCAGCTCCAGGCGCCGGTCCAGCCGTTGCCGGGCACGAGGATGAGATTGGCGGCGCCGGCGGAGCGAATCGCCGCGATCGCGGCGTTGGCGGCGTCGCGCCACTGCTCGGTCGGCATGTCGTGCGGCTCGTTCATTAGGCCGAAGATCACCCGGCTGTTGGTTTTGTAGCGGGCCGCGAGCCGGCTCCAGAGATTGGCAAAGGCGCTGTTGGGCACGGCGGCGCCGCCGATCACCTGGCTGGTGCCGTCGAGGCGGTAGCGGGCGTAATTGTGCGGGTCGAGCAGGACATAGGCGCCCCTGCCGGTGGCGTAGGCGACGAAGGCGTCGATCCGCCCGATCTCGCCGCTGTCGAATTGGGCGTTGAGGCTGCGCTGGAGCCGCTCCCAGCGGAACGGCAGCCGGAAGATATTCATGCCCTTGCCGGTGAAGTAGTCGACCTCGGCGTTGGTCGGATAGATGTAGTCGGTGCCCTACACGCCCGGCAGGCTGTGCTCGCCGAACTCGGCGCCGGCCAGCGTGACGCCGGCGTAGCGGATGGGCGGCGGGGCGCCTGCCGCCTGCTGGCCGCCGCCCGCCAATGCCGCGATCAATCCCGTCAACAGCGCGAGCCGCGCTAGCCATCGAACCATGAGCCCCTCCTTTGCCCGAATCCGCCGGCTTGCGGCGCCGCTCAGCGGGCTGCGAGCGCCCGCTCCAGATCGGCGACGGTGAGCCAGCCGGAGCCGGGGAACAGCTTGCCGATCTGGGTTGAAAAGAGCAGCGAGTCGCCCAGGACCTCGCTGGTCGGGCCGCTGACCACGACCTCTCCCTCGCCCAACAAGAGCGCCGAATCCGCGCAGAGCGCCACGAACTCGACATCGTGGCTGACCAGCGCGATCGCGCGGCCGGCGGCGGCCTGGGCCTTGAGCAACCCGGCCAGCGCGGCCTTGGCGGCGTAGTCGAGGCCGCGCGTCGGCTCATCCAGCAGCAAGACCGGCGGCTCGGCGACCAGGATCGCCGCCAGCGCCGCCCGCTGGGCCTCGCCGCCCGACAGGTCGCGCGGGTACTGGCCGGCCAGATGGGCGATCCCCAGCGCCGCGAGAGTCGCGTCGATCCGCTCCTCGCTCGCCGGCAGGCCGTGGGAGCGCAGGGTGAAGCGCAGCTCCTCGGCCAGCGTGTCGTGATACAGCAGGTCGTTGGGGTTTTGCGGCACGTAGCCGATCTCGCGGGCCAGGCTTTCGACCGGCCGCCCGCCGATGTCGGCGCCGCGCAGCAGCACGCTGCCGCCCGCCGGCCGCTGGAGCCCCACCAGGTGGCGCAGCAGCGTGGTCTTGCCCGAGCCGTTGCGGCCCATCACCGCCGCGATCTCGCCCGCCCGCAGCGTGAAATCCACGTTGTGCAGCGCCGGCACCCCGTCGTAGGCCGCCCGCAGCTTCCGCGCCTCCAGCACGATCGGGCGGGCGCCCTCTGGGCAGGGATCGGGGATCGGGGATCGGGGATCGGCCGATGATTGCCCGCCAGCGCTCCAAGCTCCGCTCATTCCCATCCCGCCTGACCCCTGATTCCTGACCCCTGATCCCTGATCCCTGAGCTTCCGCCCCTCCTTGATCGTCAGCGGCGGCGGCTGCCAGCCCAGGACGCGGGCGGCGGCTGCGAGCGGCGGCGGGTCGTCCATCGCCGCCAGCACCTCGCGCGGCGGGCCGAAGACGATCGGCGTCGGCGCTTCGGGCTCGGCGGCGGCGGGCGGACGGACCCAGAGCACGCGG
>DASWWB010000737.1:0-2859 GCA_036406115.1 Herpetosiphonaceae bacterium | reverse complement strand
GTGATCGAGGCGATGGAGCCGCGCTTTGCCGCCATCGAGCTGCAGCTCGAGTCCCTCGCCGACCGCATCCCCAGCAAGGCCGACACGCACGAATTCAGCATCGGCCTTCTCGAAGGCCAGGTGCGCCAGCTTGTCGCCCGCATGGACCAGACCAGCGAGCAGCTCTCCAGCCTAGCCAAGCTCTACCAGCAGCCGATCAGCGCCCTCGATCTCGATTTCGAGCAACTGGCCGATCTCGTCGCCAGCCGCACGTCCGATGCGCTGGTCCGCGTCGACCAGCAGGGTTCGGGCGGCGCCGCCGAGACCGATTATGAAGAGATCGAAAAGCGCCTCGCCAAGGTGATGCGCGCCGCTGCCGCCGAGCAGCCCGGTGCCGAAGACCTCTCGACCATGCGCAGCGGCATCACCGAGGTCAACGAGCGCCTGGCGCGGCTCGAGAGTTCGCTGGTCGCCCGTGCCGAAGAATCCCGCCGCATCGAGGCTGCCCCGCTGGCCGATTTCACGCCGCCCCCGCCGGCGCGCGAAGCCCGGCCGGCCGATCCGGTCGCCTCGATCATCACCGCCGCCGATGTGCCGCCGCTGGCGCCGCTGCCGCCCAAGCGGTCCGACGCCATGCCGGAAAACCCGGCCATCGACGCGCCGCTGACGGCCAAGCCGTTCCCCGATGCCGGCCCGGTCCGCACTGCGCTCGAAGCCAAGAACGGGCCGCGCAAGCGCCATCCCGGTCTCGACCAGGCCGTCGAAGCCCCGCCCTACGATCCCGCCATCGCCGCCAAGCCGCCGCGTCCGGTATCGAGCTTCGACAGTGCGCCCGAGCCCTTCGCCTCGCCCACCCCGATCCCGCCGGTCGCCACACCGGCCGCCGCCGTTGCGGCCCCGGCCGAAATGCCGGCGTCCGATACGGCGCCGAGCGCCAATACCTTCATCCAGGCCCATCGCCGCGCCGCCCGCCAGGCGACTGCGCCCGGCGCGACTGCCAAGAGCAAGGCCGAGCCGGTTGCCGACAACGCGCCGAGTTCGCTGATCGGGCGTGCCCTGGCCCGCTTCCAGGGCGGCGGACAGGCCCCTGAAGCCAAGACCGCCGAGCCGGTGCGCGAGCGCAAGGGTGTGCCCGAGCGCAAGCTCGCCGGCGACAAGCAGCCGCGCGGCGAAGCCTGGGCTCCCGAGGCCGAGACCGACGTCGCCCGCACCCCGCGCGTCGACACCATGGCCGTCACGCCCGACGAGAGCGACGACAGCGCTCCCGCCGAGAGCCTCCTCACCCGCTATCGCCGGCCGATCCTCCTCGCCGCCGTGCTGGTCGCCGCCACCATCCTCGCCGCCAATCTCGTGCTGCAAAAGCTCAACGAGAGCGCACCCGTCGCCGATCCGGCGCCCGAGACCCAGACCGTGGGCGCGGCCGATGTGGCCCCGGGCCTCCTCGACGCGCAGCCGATGGAGCGGCAGACTTCCAGCCTCTCGACCACCGCCCGGGTCATCGAGATGGTGGACTCGTCTCTAAAGACCGGCTCGATCGATCCGATGAGCACCCGGGCCACAGCGCCCAAGCCGATGTCCTTTGCGCCCGCCACCGCCACGCCCGACCTGACCTCGGCCTTCGGCAGCAAGCCCGACATATCCACACCCACCGGCTCGGTGTCAGCGGCCGCCAATGCCGCGGCCGATGCCATCAAGGCGCCGGTCGCAGGCCTCGACATGCCGGCCCCGCTCGACCTGCCCGCGACCACCGCTCCGGCCGCCGAGACCAGCCCGGTCAAGGTCGAGCTGCCGCCCGAGGCCATCGGCCCCGAGCCGCTGCGCCAGGCCGCCGCCAATGGCGATGCGCGCGCCCAGTTCGAAGTCGCCGCCATCTTTACCGAGGGCCGCGCCGTCCCCGAAGATCTGGCCCAGGCCGCGATCTGGTACGAACGCTCCGCCGCCCAGGGCTTTGCTCCGGCGCAGTACCGCCTCGGCAACCTCTACGAGAACGGCCGCGGCGTGACCAAAGACCTGCAGCAGGCCCGCCTCTGGTACCAGCGCGCCGCCGAAGCCGGCAACCGCATGTCCATGCACAACCTCGCCGCCCTCTATGCCGGCGGCGAACTGGGCAAGCAGGAATTCGGCTCGGCGTCGGAATGGTTCGAGCAGGCCGCCGCCCGCGGCATGAAGGACAGCCAGTTCAACCTCGGCATGCTCTATGCCCGCGGCCTCGGCGTGAAGCAGGACATGCAGGCCTCCTACAAGTGGTTCTCGCTGGCTGCCGCCCGCGGCGATCAGGATGCCGCCAAGGCCCGCGACGACATCGCCCGCTCGCTGCCCGCCGACGAGATGAGCCGGCTCAACGCCGAAATCGCCGCCTGGAAGCCGCAGGTCGTCGACATGGCCGCCAACTACGCGCCGATCGGCACCTGGAGCGCCGAATTCGATCCGGGCGAGACCATCACCAAGAAGGAAGTGGTGCTCAACGTGCAGGCCGCGCTCACCCAGCTCGGCTACGACACCGGCACCCCGGACGGCGTCGCCGGCCCCAAGACCGCCGAAGCCATCAAGGCCTTCGAACGCGCCACCGGCATGACCGAAATCGGCGCCATCAACCCCCGCCTGCTGGCCGTCCTGGGCAGCCAGCCGGTTTGAGGCGGCGGCATAGAGTTCCCAGAGCCGCAGCCCCGCTGCGGCTCTTTTGCTTTCTGGCGCCCCCCTCCACCGTCCTCCGGACGGTCCCCCTCCCCCGCTTTGCGGGTGAGGATCAAGGCGAGATCGTGCCCCAGCTGATCCTCCCCCGTGACAACGGGGGAGCGACTGTCTTGATGGTCAAGCTGGTCTCCATGGTTGTTTGTCGCGCATGATGGCGTTGAGGATGACGAGGAGCTTGCGGGCGGT
>DASWWB010000736.1:0-4110 GCA_036406115.1 Herpetosiphonaceae bacterium | reverse complement strand
CCGGCGCGCAATATCTGCGCTTCAAGCAGTGGGTCGACCGCGCCGTGTTCCAGCAGTCGCCGGGCTACGCCTACACCCCTGCCGACGCCGTCGTGATGTACGCGATCACCGGCGAGGCCGCCTACATCACCCACGCCATCGCCAAGGCCGACGCGCTGGTGGCCGAGGCCGAGGCGCTGATCGCCCAGGGCCAGCGCCCGGCGGTCAGCTACGACTCGTACCTCGAGGCCTGGTGGCATATCGAGCAGATCGCGCTGGCCTACGACCACGGCTACGACCGCCTGACGGCCCAGCAGCGCACCCGCTGGACGGCCTATATGCAGCAGACGGTCTACAACATCTGGCACCCGGAGCAGGCGTCGTGGGGCGGGACGCCCCATCCCTGGACCGGCTGGGGCACCGACGATCCCGGCAACAACTATTTCTTCGGCCACCTCAAGACGACGATGTACGTGGCGCTCGCCCTGCAAGACACCCAGCTCATCTCATTCCTTCGCACCGCCAAATTCCCCGAGATCGCTGATTACTACGCGGACCTGCCCGGCGGCGGCACCCGCGAGGGGACTGGCTACGGCACGGCGATCGGCAGCCTTTTCGATGATTTCCGGCTGTGGAAAACCGCGACCGGCGAGGATCTCAGCCAGCAAACGCCCCACACGCGGGAAACGCTGGCCTACTGGGTCCACGCCACGGTCCCCACGGGCGACCGCTTCGCCCCGATCGGCGATCAGTCGCGGGTCTCGAACCCCGAGATCTTCGACTACCACCGCAACCTGATGATTCAGGGCATGGCGCTGGCGCCGGGCGCCGCCGAGGCCGGCCAGGCCGCCTGGTGGCTGGATTCGATCGATCTCACGCAAAACAGCCAGGGCTACGCGCTGCGCCCCGCGCTGCTGGAGCCGGCCGTCGCCCCCCAGGCGCCGCCCGCCCGCGTCTACCACGCGACCGGCACCGGCGATCTCTTCGCCCGCAGCGCCTGGACCGAGGACGCGCTCTGGCTGGCGGTCAAGGCGGGGCCGTACGATCAGTCCCACGCCCACAACGACCAGGGCAGCTTCACCCTCCACAAGCGGGACTGGCTCGCCGTGACCTCGAATGTCTGGTCGCGGAGCGGGCTGCAAGGCAACGGCGCCGGGACGCTCGCCACCGCCGTCCACAACACGCTGCGCTTCACGCGCAACGGCGGGCTGATCAAGCAAAATAACTCGGTCTCGTCGATGACGGTGTCGACCCAGGGCGCGGTGACGACGGTCAACGCCGCTTTGGGCAACGCTTATTCGAGCAATGCCAGCCTGGTGCGGGGCTGGACGCGCCAGTTTGTCTTCAACGCCGACCAGCAGAGCCTGCGGGTCGTCGACGCCTGCCAGGTGGCGGCCGACGTGCGCGCGGTGTTCCAGGTCCATGTCCCGGTCCAGCCGGTGGCGCAGCCCTCCGGCTCGCTCAGGGCCGGCGACCTGGAGATCCTGCCGGGCGCCGGCATGACGGTCGCCACGGTCAATATGCGCGCCGTCGACGCTGATTTCAACAGCGGCTGGCGCATCGACATCACCAATCCGGCGGGCTGCGCCTACGATGTCACGCTCCGGGTGCCGTCGGCGATGAATTTGCCGCGCCGGGTCTATCTGCCGGTTGCCCGGCGCTAGGCGCGCATGGGCTGATGGGCTTGCGCCCGCCGCGACACCAGCGCCGCCCGCCCGCAGCCGGCGGCGCTGTTTCAGCCGGCAGCTCGCCCATCTGCCCGGAGCGCTTCCCATCCGCCTGATGTCAATCGCCGGGCCGCGCCGCAGCGCGCCGGGCGCCCGCGAAGCGCTCGGCGTAGACAGCCGTCCGCACCGCAGGCTGCCGCTCATGGGCTGACAGGCCCATCGCGGCGTAGATCCGCTGCGCCTCGGCCCCGACCGGGATGTAGCCCAGGATGGACGGGAAGGCCATGGCGCCGTGCTGGATGTGGAGCACGCGCACGCGCAAAATCGCCGCCCGGTCCGCCAGGCTCTCCATCTCCATTGTGTAGTCGGCGCTGGCGAACGGCGACCAGGCCGGCACCGCGCGCTGGGCCTGCTCCCAGATCTCGGCGAACTCGCCGCCCGGCAGCGCCCGCAGATCGGCGAGCAGGGCCTTGAGCGCCGGCTCGTGCAAGACATGGCGGTTGTTGAGCCAGAAGGCCGACAGATTGCGCTCCGCGATCGCGCGCCAGCCGCCTTTGCCGCCGGTCATGCGCTGCCGGAGTCCCAGCCGCTCGTCGAAAATAAAGTGGAGCAGCGTGCAGCGCTCGGCGGGAATATTCACCAGATCCACCGCCGCCATGCCGAGAAACGCCAGCGCATGGCGGTTGGCGGCGTAGATCGACCAATCGCGGGTCACGACGTGGGCCGGGAACGGCAGGGCCTGGATCGTGTCCAGCAGCAGCTCGAGCTGGGCGCGCAGCTCCTCGCCCTGCGGGTCGCTCTGCGCCAGGGGCAGGCCGGCGGCGCCGCGCAGCGTGTTTTGCTCGGCCAGCGAGCACTCCAGATAGGCCGCGATGGCGTCGACCAGGGCTGGCGTCGGCGGCTTCATCGCCCGCCCTTCGTAGAGGCTTTTGTAGCCGGGAACCTCGCCCTGCATCTCGGCGACCGTGTAGCGGCGGCCCGCGCCGCTTTCGGCTGGCGGGCCGCGCCGCGCCGCCAGCCGCCCCTCCGTTTTGCGTTGCGCCCGCAGTCGCTCCGCCGCCTCCAGCAGCGCGGCCCATGGCGATTCCGAGTGATTCATCAGCGCTTCCTTTTGTCCCCAATCAGGGGACAATCTCCCCAAGTATGGCATGATTCTGCCGCTCCCGCCACTTGATCCGGCGCGGCGCTGCGGGGCATACTGGAGGCCGATCGTTCGCCTGCGCGGCTCGACGGAAGCGGGGCGCGCACTGGAGGAGCCCGATGTTGATTGATCTCACGGCCGGCCCGGCGCGCCGGCGCATGCCTTGGCTGATGGCGCTGCTGCTGGCGGCGCTGCTGCGCCCCGGCGCCGCCCGCGCCCAATCCGCCCCCGCCATCCCGCAGCAGATCGACGCGGCCGTGGCCGCCTACCAGGCCCGCTCCGGCGTCCCGGGCGTGGCGGTGGCGGTGACCCAAGGCGACCGCGTCATCCATCTCGCCGGCTACGGCCACGATTCGCAGGGCCGGCCGCTCACGCCGCAGACCCCGCTGCCGATCGCATCGCTGAGCAAATCCTTCACCGCTTTCGCCGTGATGCAGCTGGCGGAGCGGGGCGAGATCGAGCTTGACGCGCCGGTCCGGGCCTATCTGCCCGAGTTCCAGCTCGCCGATCCGCGCGGCGCCGCGATCACCATCCGCCAGCTGCTCAGCCACCGGTCGGGAATGGCTGATCAAACCTTCGCCGAAAAGCGGCTCGCGCCGCCCGACTCGCTGGCGGCGGCGGTGGCGTCGCTGCGGACCGCCCCGCTGCTGAGCGATCCGGGCGCGGAGTATCACTATCACAATCCCAACTACTGGGTGGCGGCCCGCCTGGTCGAGGTCGTCAGCGGCATGCCCTTCAACGCCTATCTGACCGAGCGGATCTTCGCGCCGCTGGACATGGCCGGCACGCGGAGCGTCGCCAGCCTGCGCGCCGTCCCGGAGCTGGCGGAGGGCTATGTCCGGCTCTACGGCCGCTTCGTGGCCCGGGCGGAGCCGGCCTGGTTCCTCGACGGCGCCAGCGGCATCGTCACCTCGGCGGCCGATCTGGCGCCCTGGCTGCTGCTGAACGCCAACGCCGGGCGGGCGCCGGACGGGACGCAGCTCCTGTCGCCGCAGGGCGTGGCGGCGCTCCACGCGGGGCTCGGCTGGCATCAGGACCAGGCGGACGACGGCCGCGCGCAGAGCCAGCACAGCGGCTGGCTGTTCACCTTCACCGCCCACCAGCTGCTGCTGCCCGGGGAGGGCTACGGGGTCGCCGTCATGACCAACACCGGCCTGAGCCTGAGCGGCGCCGACAGCAGCATCATCCTGGCGGCGATCAGCGCGATTCTGCGCGGCGAGGCGCCGCCGGCGCCGTTCCCCGCCGGCTACGTCATCGATGGCGGCCTGGCCCTGCTGACGATCGGCACGCTGTGGGGCGGGCTGCGCGCGCTGCGGCGGCAGG
>DASWWB010000735.1:0-16466 GCA_036406115.1 Herpetosiphonaceae bacterium | reverse complement strand
GGCGCGACCTTCGCCGCGCTCCAGCGGATCGCGCTCCAGCCCGAGGAGCAGGCCGCCGCCGATCTGCCCGGGCTGCCGCGCTACGCGATGGCGCTGACGGTCGATCCCAAGGCCGGCACCTTCGAGGGCACCCAACTGATCACGTACACCAACGGCACCGGCGCCGCGCTGCCCGACCTGGCGCTGCGCTCCTACGTCAATTTCCCGCCCGACGTGCTGGGCGACGGCGGCGAGACCGAGATGAATGTGCTGAGCGCCACCGTCGACGGCCGGCCCGCCGAGCTGCGCCGCGAGGCCCAGCGCACCTTGTTCCGCGTCACGCTGCCGGCGCCGCTGGCGCCAGGCGCGACCGTCACCCTCGGCACGAGCTTCAAAGGCACGCTTGAGCCCTGGGACGACCGGACCTGGCCGTTCCTCTCGTCGTATCCGATGCTGGCGCCCTGGGATGCGGCGGCCGGCGACTGGCGCGCCGACGTGACCCGCTTCCCCGACCACGTCTACGCCGAGAGCGCGCTCTACGATGTGAGCGTCACGCTGCCGCAGCCCTATCAAGTGTTCGCAACCGGCTCGCCGATCGCCGGGGGCGCCGACGCCGCCAATCAGACGACTCGTTTCGTCAGCGGCCCGGTGCGCGAGTGGGCCGCCTCGTTCGGCGAGTTCGACTCGGTCAGCACGCGCACCAACGGCATTACGGTCACGGCCTACAAAGCCAAGGGCGCTGCGGTCAATCTGCCGCGCATCCAGGATGTGGCCGCCAGCGCCCTCGAAAGCTACGAGCGGCGCTTCGGCGCCTATCCCTACCGCGAGTTGGATCTGCACGCCATGGCCTGGTCCGGCGACGCCGGGATCGAGTTCCCGGGCTATGTCGTGATCCTGGTCGGCGGCGCGGTCAATCAGCAAACTGACGTGGTGGTGGCCCACGAGGTGGCCCATCAGTGGTGGTACGGCCTGGTCGGCAACGATATCTACCGCCAGCCCTGGCTCGACGAAAGCTTCGCCCACTACAGCACGGTCGTGGCGACCGAGGACCGCGAGGGCGCCGGGGCGGCGCAGGCGGTCTACCGCGAGGCGATCGTGCGCCTGTACGACCGGGGCAAAGCCGCCGGCGACCCGCCCGCCGGCCTGGCGATCACCGAGTACGCGAATTTCAACTCCTACTACTACGCGATCTACGGCAAGGGCGCGGTGTTCCTGGCCACCCTGCGCGAGGAGATCGGCGACGAGTCCTTTTTCGGCGGCATGCGGGCCTACTACGCCGCCCAGCGCTACGGCGTCAGCTCGCGGGCGGCCTTCCAGGGCGCGATGGAGACCGCAGCCGGCCGCTCGCTGGAGCCGATCTTCGACCAGTGGCTTGAGCGCTAGCCGTCCGCCGCAGGCTGGTCCATCCGGGCCTTGATCTCGAACAACGTCGCCCGCGCTTTGGGCGTGAGGCCGCCGAGATTGGCGGGCTCGCCGTGTTCGAGGCGGTGCGCGGCGCTCTGTCGCAGCACATGGTCCGTCGAGGATGCCAGGGGTTCGAGCAGGGCCGCCGCCTTCTCCCGCCAGCCGGACGCTAGATAGGCGGTGCCCATCCACAGATCCATTGTCTCTTGATCGACGCGCTCGCCGGCTAGCTCCCACAGCCGCCGGCTGCGCTCGATGTCGCCGCAAAAGCTCAGAATGAAGCCGATGGCCAGAGCATCGGCCTTGGGTACCTGCGCGAGATGAGCCTCGTAGCGGGCGTAGATGGATAGCATGTCCTCGATCTCGCCCTGCTCGCCTTTGGCGCGGATCAGCCGCGTGATCAGTGAGGGTTCGGGCAGTGGGCCGCCGCTCGCCAGCTCGGCCTCGATCCATCGCGCCATGCCGCCCCAATCCCGACCGAGGCTCAGCAGCGCCATAGCGCGGTGCTTTGCGAAGGCCGGGTTGCCGGGCTCGAAGCGCTCCACAAGCTCCTTGGCAGCGCCGACGTCGCCATTGGCGGCGAGAGCGTTCGCCTGCAACATCGTTGTCGCCCAACCTGAGCCTTTTGCCGGATGCAGCCAGCGCGCCCTGCGCCACAGCCGCTCCGCCTCCTCGTAGCGCGCCTGGTCGGTCAGGATATCCAGGCGCTGAAACAGATAGGAGGGATAGATGCCGAAGACCAGGACGACGCCAGCCAGCACGTAGCCTGCGGCCGCCGGCAGCAGGAAATGCAGCGCTAGCGCCAGGATGAGCATCCCGCCGCCGATGGGCAGCCAGCTGCGTCCGTGAGCATGCGGATTTCTCAGCGGTGCGATCAGAATCCATGCGGCGCTGGCCGCCGCTAGCCAGAACAAACCGGTGTTTGCTGCGCGCACAAGCGCCTCCTCTCTCAAAGGCTGGGTTGGCCTGATTATAGCGCTGCGGCGCTAAGTCGCCGTGGTGATCATCAGCACGCCGACCGCCGCTTGGGCGCTAGAGCGACAGGAGCTGCGTGACCCGGAGCCGGGCCGCTGCCAGCCCCTCCAGCTCGATCGCGCCCAAGCCGCTCACATCGGCGGCGCTGGGGCGCTCCAGTCGCAGCGCGGCGCTTCTGCCGATGAGGCGGTCGCGGCCTTTGGGGAGCGGGCGCAGCAGGGCTTCGCCCTCGTCGCGCCGGCCGCCGGCGAGGTGGGCGGTGCCGATCCATAGGTCGGTCGCCGCCTGATCCAGCCCCAGCCGCCGGTCGCGCCAGACAAGCTCGCAGCGCTCGATGTCGCCGCAGAAGGCGCAGATCATCCCCAGCGTTTGTAGCTCAATGACGCCCAGCTGCTTGAGCGCTTCGGCGTGGCGGGCGTAGGCGCCGAGCATGCCGCCGAGGTCGCCGATCTCGCCCTTGGCCCTGATGAGCCGGGCGGCCACGTCGGGCCGCCCATGCAGCTCCCGGGCTGGGATCGCCGTTTCGATCCACCCAACCATGCCGGCCCAGTCGCGGCTGATGCCGAAGAGGGTCAGCCGGCGTTCTTGGTCGACAAGCGGGTTGGGGAGACTGAGATCTTCGAGCAGCGAGCGGGCGGCGTCGAGTTCCCCGGCGGTTGCCAGGCTCATCGCGCGCAGCCACACCAGCTCCCACGCCGAGTCGCCCAGCGGATGGAGCCAGCGGATCAGCCGCATCACCTGCTCCGCCTCGGCGTAGCGGGCGGCGCTGACCAAGGCGTTCTGCCGGCGGAACAAGCGCGACGGGACCAGGCCGAACACCAGCCAGGCGAGGCCGAGGACATAGCCGGCGCCCGCCGGGACCAGCAGCCGCGCCGCGAGCGCCAGGGCGAGCAGGCCGCCGTTGACCGGCAGCCAGCCCCGGCTGTTTTCGTGCGGCTTGCGCAGCGTGCTGATGATCGCCCAGCCGCTGCTGATGACGATGGACCAAAACAAGATGAAATTTAGGTCGTCCACAGGAGCCTCCTCTCTCAAAGGGGGATTGGTCTCCTGATTATAGCGCTGCGGCGCTAGGTCGCCGTGTTGATCATCAGCACGCCGACCGCCGCGAAGCCGCCGCCGATACAGAGGCGCAGCAGCAGGTAATCCATCGGGACGGTCCGCTCGATCACGGCCATGGCGGGATCGTTGGGGTTGTAGGCGACGCTGAGCTTGTCGCCGGCGGCGTAGCGCGACAATACGCGCTCGGTCGGCCCGTTGAAGGAGTGGAACCAGAAGGAGAGCTGGTTGCTTTCGTAGAATTTGCGGCCGACTTGGTAGCGGTAGCGCACCGAGGCGCCGTGGCGCCGGCGATTCTTGTAGCCGGGCTGGCTCATCACCGGCTGGGCCAGCGTCACGTTGCCTGGCGCTGTCGGCCAATCGCGGGCCGCGACGGTGCGCAGCAGCGCCAGCAGCACATGGCCGATCAAGATTGAGCCCAGGCCGATCCAAAACAGCCCGAACAGCACGAACCCTATCATTGGTCGATTGCTCCGGCCCAGGCCGCGTCGGGCCGGGCGCTGCGGCGGCGGGCGCCGCCGGCGGAAAATAAAGCGCGGACGGGACGAGCGATTCTCGACCCGCCCGCGCCGGAAGTTAGCGGACGGCCTGGTTGAGGGCGTTCTGCAAGGTGCCGATCAGGTTCTGCTGATCGATGTTGTGGGGGACCCGGAGGCGCATGTAGCGCTCGTTGGTCTCGGTGACCGACTCGAGCCAGCCGCCGAAGCCGCGGCCGCGCCGGTCGACCTCCAGCAGGATCTCCAGCTCGTGCGGGCCGGGCGAAAAGACCAGCTCGATCTCCTCGATCCGCCAGGCGAGGTGGCCCGCCGGGCGCAGCTCGAACTCCTGGACGAAGGGATAGCGGTGGCCGCGCGGATGGTATTTGCACTCGGTCTTGTAGGGCCGGAAGCCAAGCGTGGCCACGGCGTCGAGGGTGCGCTGCACGATCGGCAGCGGGGTGATTTGCAGATAGTCGCTGTCAGTCGAGTCGATCCCGCCGGCGATGTTGAGATCGGTGTAGACCGTCACGGCCTGGTGGCCGATGGTGAGCGGGGTTTCCCAGGGGATCGGCAGCGAGAAGGGGATGGTATGCTGGGCCTTGGGCTGGAGGTCGAAGCGGCTGGTGATCGGCTGGCGGATCAGGCTGCAGGTTTCCGTCCAGTGGCTGTCGTCGCTTTCGCGGACATAGGTGGTGTTGAGGACGATGTCCAGGGAGTCGATCTGCTGCTCGACATCGCCGCCCCGCAGAAACACGGTGCCCTGGATGGCAGTGCCGGGCATGGCGGTGCTGGCGGCGAGCTGAGTCTCGACCGAGGCTGAGCCGACGCCGAAGCTGGCAAGCATTTTCTTAAACACTGGAAGCTCCTTTCACGGTGGTTGTTTCCGGCGCCTGTATCATAGCCGCAATCGGCGGGCGGCGCCAGGAGGACTGGCTGTAAAACGCGCCAATCTGCAAAAGGTTGCAGCAAGGCCGGTCAGATCAGGCGGAACAGCGCCGGGGCGGCGTACCAGATCCGGACCGGCGTTCCCGGCGGCGGGGCGCCGAGCGCCTTGAGATCGTTGCGCACCTGCGACTCCTTGCCCGCGAGCACCGTGCCGCCCGGGGCGGCCCCGGCGGGCCAGAACTGATAATGCACCGTGAGATTGTAGTCGCCGTCGGAGTCGGTCGAGCCCTCGGCGTTGGTGATGATCCCGTCGATGACCACGCCGCGCTCGCGTAGCAGCCGATAGTCGCGGCGCTCGCGGATCGCCGCGTAGGTCAGCCCGCCGATGCACAGGTTCCAGAACGCCGCGAAGCAGGTCAGGAAGGTCGGCAGGCCGCTGCCATACGCGCCCTCCACCCGCGATAGGGCCGGATCGGCGGCGTAGTAGCGGACTGCGACCGGGCCCTCCACGCGCAGCTGCTCGTATTGCTCGCGGCGCACGGTGCGCTCGGCGACGAACTCCCGGGGGTGGCCCTCGCTCATCGCCCTGAAACCGTAGCGGACATAATGATCGTCGCCCTCGCTGTCCTCGACAATCCGTTTGCCGAGGACGACGCCCTGGGTCGTGGCGCCGCCGGCGGTCAGCTGGCGCAGCACCGTCCACTCGCGGGCCACGGCCACGATCAGGAACAGCCCCGCCAGGATGAACGGCGCCAGGAACAGCAGGCTGATGAGCGTGAAGGCGCCGCCGTGCGACGGCCGGGGTTTCAGGCCGAGGGTGAAATCGCGGTTGCGGGGATGAAAGACGAACGGCGGGTGGTTCATGGCGGCCTCCTGGGATGGGCGCCGCGCGGCGCTGCGGATACGATCGCTGGGCTGACCAGCCGCTCGCATCCTACAAGCCCAAGGTTAAGCCTTGATGATCCCGGCGGCGCTGGGATCATCAGGCGCCGGAAACGCGAAGCCGCCCGCGCAGGGGAGCGACGGGCGGCGCGGATGGGGGCGGATCGGCGTCAGGCGTGGCGGTCGATAACGAATTCGGCGATGTCGGTCAGCAGCTCCTTGGCGGGCGAGGCGGGGAAGATCTCCAGGGCGGCCAGGCCGCGCTCGACCAGCGCGCGGGCTTCGCTCAGCGATCGATCGATGCCGCCCAGCTGCTCGACCTGGAAGATCGCGCGGGTCACCTGCTCGTCGCTCAGCTCGGCGTAATCGTCGAGCAGCGTGGCCAGCCCGTTGGCGCGGCCGGTGCTGACGGCGTAGATCAGCGGCAGCGTGATCGTGCCCTCGCGGAGATCGTTGCCGGCCGGCTTGCCCAGCGTCGCTTCGTCGCTGACGAAGTCCAGCACATCGTCGACGATCTGGAACGCCAGGCCGATGTCGTAGCCGTAGCGGCTGAGCGCGGCGATCTGCTGGGCGTCGCCGCCCCCGCAGACCATGCCGGCGGCGGTGGCGGCCTCGAACAGCGCGGCGGTTTTGCCGCCGATCTTGGCGTAGTACTGTTCGAGCGCCGTGTGCTCCGGGGCGGGCGCCATCACCGGGTGCAGCTCAGACTCCGAGATCGTCATCACCGCCTGGGAGAAAATCTGGATGACGCGGGCGTCGGGGGCGAGGGCCATTTCGCCGGCGGCCAAGGCGAAAAGATAGTCGCCGACCATCAGCGCCACGCCCTGATCCCACTTGGTATGGACCGTGACGCAGCCGCGGCGGCGGTCGGCGCCGTCGATCAGATCGTCGTGGACCAGGCTGGCGGCGTGGATCAGCTCGACGGCGGCGGCGGCGTGGATCACGTCGCCCAGCTCGTAGCGGCCCAGCTGGGCGGCCAGAAGCGTCATGGCGGCCCGCAGCCGCTTGCCGCCTGAGCGGACGATATGCTGGCCCGCCGCAGTGATGAGCGCGGATTTCGAATCAATGCGCTGCATCATCTGGTTTTCGACCGCCTCGAGATCTGTGATCAGGGTCGGGGGAAGATTTAGCTGTTTGGTAGCCCGCCGCATACTTCAGTTCCTCACGTAGAACTTTGTGAAAGTTTGTACTGGAAGCATACCCCAAATCCCCGCGAGCGTCAATGTTTGCAGGAGTGGCCGCCTGTCGGTTAAACTCCGCCTGGAGGGTTTTGATGGGAAGCTGAGAGGGATTGACAGTCTTTGCGTGGAGGATTCATGCTGACGATCGAGCAGATTATGGCCGTGCTGCCCCACCGCTACCCGTTGCTCCTGGTGGACCGCATCCTGGAGCTCGAGGCCGGCGGCCGGGCCGTGGGGCTCAAGAACGTCTCGGCCAACGAGCCGTTTTTCCAGGGCCACTTCCCCGGCCGGCCGATCATGCCGGGCGTGCTGATCATCGAGGCGCTGGCCCAGGTCGGCGCGGTGGCCCTGCTCAGCCTCGACGAGCATGCCGGCAAGCTGGTCTATTTCGCGGGGATTGACGGCGTGCGCTTCAAGCAGATGGTGGTGCCCGGCGACACCTTGCGCCTGGAGGTGACGCTGGAGAAGCTGCGCCGCAGGATCGGCAAAGGGCGCGGCGTGGCGACGGTCGAGGGCAAAGTGGTGGCCGAGGGCGAGCTGATGTTCGCGATCGGCGATTGAGCAAGCGTGGTACCGAGGATGGGACTCGAACCCATACGTTCTTACGAACAGAGATTTTTAAGACCTCAGCGTCTGCCATTCCGCCACCCCGGCACGCCGCTCAATTATAGCCGCAGATAGGCCGGGGCGCAATCAGTCGTCAGCTATCAGTCGTCAGTCGTCAGGGTGGCGGAATCGGCGCTCCTGGGATCGACTCCGGGCCGAGCCTAGCCAGGTCCGAGCCTGCATATTTATGGCCTATGCCTGACGACTGACGACTGACGACTCTCCAGTTCGTGCTACACTTGAAGGAGCCTACTTAAGGGAACAACGCGCTATGAGCCAACCAGCGTCACGGATTTTAGTAGTGGAAGATGAGATGGAGATCGCCGGCTACCTGCGGCGCGGCCTCGCCTTCGAGGGCTTCGCGGTCGAGGTGGCGGCGGACGGGCCGGGCGGGATCGCCGCCGCCCGCGAGCGCCCCCCGGATCTGGTGATCCTGGACCTGATGCTGCCCGGCATGGACGGCCTGGAGGTCTGCAAGCGGCTGCGCTCGGGCAGCGATGTGCCGATCATCATGCTGACGGCCCGCGAGACGGTGCCGGACCGGGTGGCCGGGCTGGAGAGCGGCGCCGACGATTATCTGATCAAGCCCTTCGCCTTCGAGGAGCTGCTGGCCCGCATCCGCGCCCTGCTCCGCCGCCACCAGTCCAGCGCCGAGGGGCCGGTGGTGCTGCACGTCGGCAGCCTGGAGATGAACACGGCCTCGCGCGAGGTCACGATCAGCGGCAGGATGGTCCAGCTCACCGCCAAGGAATACGAATTGCTTGAGCTGTTCATGCGCCACCCGGGCCAGGTCCTGACCCGCGATGTGATTTATGACCGGGTCTGGGGCTACGATTTCGGCGGCGAGTCCAACATTATCGAGGTCTATGTGCGCTACCTGCGCCAAAAGCTGGAGGAGGAGGGCGAGGACCGCATGCTGCACACCGTGCGCGGCGCCGGCTATATCCTGCGCGAGCAGCCGTTTGGTGAGCGATGACACTTCGCCAGCGCCTCATCCTGTCGAGCCTGCTGTTTGTGACGCTGAGCCTGCTGGTGGTGGGCATCGGCCTCTACTCCTATCAGCGGGTCATCCTGCTCAACGGCGTCCGCGATGACCTGGCGGGGGTGACCGACCGCTTCCAGAAGCAGTTCGCCGATACCGCCATCCCGATGCGGATCATCAGCAGCGCCGATATCGCGCTGCTGTCGCCGCTGGTGCTGTCGGCCGCCGACTTCGAGGGCTCGCCGATCTCGGTCTTTATCTACAACGCCGAGGGCGTGCTGCTGGTCTCGTCGCAGCAGTTCCGCCGCGATGAGGACGCGACCGTGCGCCCGTCGGAGCTGCGCGATGTGCTCCAGGGCAAGACCGTGGTGACCGAGGTGCCGCTCGCCAACGGCCGGCTGCTCCAGCAGCTCTCGCCTCTGGTCTCGGAAGATGAGATTATCGGCGTGCTGGCGGTCAGCCAGCCGCTGCGCACCGTCGACCGCGCGCTGGATTCGCTGATCGGCGTGCTGCTGCTGGCGGGCGGGATCATGCTGCTGTTCACCGTCGCCGGGATCGGCGAGATCACCAGGCGCGCGCTGAAGCCGATCGATATGATCACCAACACCGCCGAGCAGATCGTGCGGGCCGAGGACCTGAGCCGCCGCATCCCGGTGGCCAATCCCTACGACGAGCTGGGCCGGCTGGCGACGATCACCAACGATCTGCTCGGGCGCCTTGAGTCGCTGTTCAACACGCAGCGCCGCCTGACCGCCGACGTGTCGCACGAGCTGCGCACCCCGCTGGCGGCGATGCGCGGGAACCTGGAGGTGCTGCGGCGCGGCGCCATCCATAATCCGGCCCTGCTGATGGAGTCGATCTCGGACTTGGAGCGCGAGGCCAGCCGCCTGACCCGGCTGGTCAATGACTTGCTGCTGCTGGCCCAGAGCGAAGCCGGCGTCGAGATCCGCCAGGAGCCGGTCGAGATTGACACGCTGCTGCTGGAGGTGTTCCGCGAGCTGCGGCCGCTGGCCGAGCACGTCAAGCTCCAGATCGGCAGCGAGGACCAGGCGACGGTGATCGGCGACCGCGACCGGCTGAAGCAGGCGCTGCTCAACCTGACCTACAACGCGGTCCAGCACACGCCGGCCAACGGCACCGTGACCCTCAACCTCGAATGCGTCGGCCAGGAGGCCTCGATGTCGGTCACCGACACCGGCGAGGGCATTTCGCCCGAGGCGCTGCCGCATATTTTCGAGCGCTTCTATCGCGCCGACCGCGCCCGCGTGCGCAAGGGCGGCGGCGCCGGCATCGGCCTGGCGATCGTCAAATGGATCGCCGACGCCCATCACGGGTCGGTCGAGGTGCGCTCGACGCTGGGCGCCGGCAGCACCTTCACGCTCTGGCTGCCGCTGGCCCGGGGCAACACCGACCGGCTCTCGCGCCGGGTCGGCGGTCGCAGCGACAGCGGCTCCCAGCCGCTGACCGCGCCGCTGAGCGAGCCTGCCGAACAGGCCCAGCGCTAAGCCGCGGCCCCGATTGCTGCGGCGGTTTGTCCTCTGTGTGGAGGGTTTTGGATTAAGGGACTTGCCATGACTGCTCATCCCAGGCTCGCCGACCTCATGCGGGAGCGGCGCAGCCAATTTTGCGCCACGCTGGCCGAATCCGCCAAAAACGGCGGCTCGACAATCTATTCGTCAATGAGCGACGCCGGCCGCACCCAGATGGCCGAGCTGGTCGCCGACAACGTGACCCTCCATTTCACTGGCGAACAGCCGATCGAGCGATTCGCCGAGCGCATGATCGCGCAGCGCGTCAAGGATCCCAACTACACGCCCGAGGCGGTCCAGATTATCATCAACGCGATCGACCAGGCGCTGACTGAGTTGGTCGACGGGGCTTTCCCCGAGCCGTCGGCCGAGCGCGACGCCGCGATCGTGGCCGCCAAGGATTTGGTGATGCGCGATCTCTCCGCCTGCTACATCAACTACACCAGGTCGCGCGAGCAAGCGCTGCGCGACAGCCTGGAGGAGCAATCGCACCTGGTGGCGATGGTCCGCGAGCTGTCCTCGCCGATTATCCCGGTGCATGATTCGATCCTGGTGCTGCCGCTGGTGGGCAGCATCGACGCCCAGCGCGCCCAGATGATCATGGAAGATCTGTTGACGGCGATTGTCGATCGCCAGGCCGAGCTGGTGATTATCGACATCACCGGCGTGCCGCTGGTGGACACCGCGATCGCCAATTATCTCGTCCAGACCACCAAGGCCGTCAATCTGCTCGGCGCCCAGACCGTGCTGGTCGGCATCGGCGCCGACGTGGCACAGACGCTGGTCGGCCTGGAGATCGATCTGCGCCAGATGACGGTGCGGGCCAATCTGCAAGACGGCATCGCCCATGCCCTGGCCGCGCTGGGCCTGTCGATCCAGCCCTTCGCCGGGGCGGCCGCCTAGCGCGGCGCGATGGAGCCGATGACCTCACCGCCGCGCCGCCGCGCGCGCCGGGCGGCAGGAGCTTGGCGCCTGGCCGTCCGCCGGAGCGCGGCGATCGCGCTGCACGCGCTGCTCTGGCTGGCCTACTGGTACGCGGCGTTCGGGCTGATCTACGCCTTGGTCTACTGGCCGAGCGCGCGGGTCGGCCTGCTGCGGCTGCCGGCGGGCTGGCAGCTGGCGGTGGAGCTTGGCTGGCGCGCGCTGCTCGCCGGGCCGCTGCTGTTCTGGGTGCTGCTGGCGCTGCATCCGGTCCGCACGCGGCGCTGGATGAGCGCGCGGCTGCTCGGGGCGCTGCGGCGTTTTCGTCGAACCCAGCCAACCGCCGACAGTCCGCCTCGGCCGCTGGAGCGCCTGGCCGCCGCCCACGAGGCGCTGGCAGCCGGGCTGCCCGCGCCGGCCCCCATCTCGCGCCGCCGTTTCCTGGGCGAGAGCGTGCTCCTCGGCAGCGTGCTGGCCGACGCGCTGTTCATCGAGCCCCACCAGATCGGCGTCATCGAGCTGGACATGCCGGTCCGCGACCTGCCCGAGCGCTTCCACGGCATGCGCATCGCCCAGATGAGCGACCTGCACCTCAACGGCTTCACCGCCGCGACCGAGTTGGAGCGGGCGGTCGGGATCATCAACGGCCTGCGTCCGGACGCCGTGGTGCTGACCGGCGATTTCGTCGACCGCGACGCCCGCTTCGCCGCCGACGCCGCCCAGCCCTTCCGCCAGCTCACGGCGCCGGAGGGCGTCTTCTCGATTCTGGGCAACCACGATTACTACACCGGCGATGTCGCGGCGGTGCGGCGCGAGATCGAGCGGGCCGGGCTGGGGCTGCTGGTCAATCAATCCACCGTTTTGCGGCGCGGCGCCGATCGCCTGACGCTGATCGGGCTCGACGATCCCCGCCACACCCGCAACGCCGGCAGCGTGCGGATGAGCCGCGAAAGCATCGAGCCGGGCCTGGCGCTGCTCGACCGGCTGCGCGATCCCGGCCCGCGCCTCGTGCTGCTGCACAATCCCATCCTGGTGCCGGAGCTGATGCGGCGCTACGATCTCGATCTGTTCCTCTGCGGCCACACCCACGGCGGCCAGTTCCAGGTGCCAATCCTCACCGACCAGCTGGTCGAGAACGCCGAGTTTTTCGTCAAGGGGCGCTATGATCTCGGCCGCAGCCAGGTCTACGTCAACCGCGGCTTCGGCTTCACCGGGCCGCCGATCCGCTTCCGCGTCACGCCCGAGATCACGCTGCTGCGCTTGGTGCCGGCCTCAGCTCCCGCCTGATTCGGGCTCATCGGCGGGCTCGGCCGCCGGCTGGTCGCGCCAGGCCAGCCGCTCCTTGACGCTCCGCTCGAAGCCATGGTCGGTCGGCTCGTAGTAGCGGCGTCCTGCGAGATTCGCCGGCAGGTGCTCCTGCGCGACTTGGGCATTGACATAATCGTGGGCGTATTTGTACTCTTTGCCGTAGCCCAGCCCTTTCATCAGCCCAGTGACGGCGTTGCGCAGGTGGAGCGGGACCGGCTCGTTGCGGGTGGCCTCGACATCAGCCTGCACCGCGCCGTAGGCCCGGTAGACGGCGTTGCTCTTGGGCGCCTGCGCCAGGTAGACCACCGCCTGGGCCAGCGCCAGCGCGGCCTCGCCCTGGCCCATGAAGTGGACCGCCTGCTGGGCCGCGACGCAGAGCGGCAGCGCGCCGGGATCGGCCAGGCCGATGTCCTCGACCGACATGCGGATCACGCGCCGGGCGACGTAGAGCGGATCCTCGCCGCCCTCCAGCATGCGCCCGAGCCAGTAGAGCGCGCCGTCGGGATCGCTGTCGCGCACCGATTTGTGCAGCGCCGAGATCGCGTCGAAGTGCAGCTCGCCGGTTTTGTCGTAGGCCACCGTGCGCCGCTGGTAGGCCTCGATCACCGCCTCCAGGTCCAGCAGGCGCTTGCCGTCTTGCTCGGGCTGGGCCAGGGTGGCGGCCTCCAGGGCGGTCAGGGCGGCGCGGGCGTCGCCGTTGGCAAGATTGGCCAGGGCGTGGCGGGCGTCGTCGCTCAGCTCGACCGCGAACCGGCCCAGCCCGCGCTCGCGGTCGGCGACGGCCCGGTCGATGATCGCGCCGAGATCGTCGTCGCTCAGCGCCTCCAGCACCACCACCCGGCAGCGCGAGAGCAGCGCCCGGTTGATTTCGAACGACGGGTTCTCGGTGGTGGCGCCGATCAGGGTGACCGTCCCGTCTTCGACATAAGGCAGGGCCGAATCCTGCTGAGACTTGTTCCAGCGATGGATCTCATCGATGAACAGGACCGTGCGCTTGCCGTACATGCCGCGGCGGTCCTGGGCCTCCTTGATCGCCTTGCGCAGATCGGCGACGCCGGCGCTGACCGCCGACAGCGGCTCGAAGTGAGCCGACGAGGCATGGGCGATCAGCCGGGCCAAGGTGGTTTTGCCGGTGCCCGGCGGGCCCCAGAGCAGCAGCGAGATCAGCTGGTCGCGCTCGATCAGCCGCCGCAGCAGCCGGCCCTCGCCGGCGACGCTTGACTGGCCGACAAACTCCTCGATCGTGCGCGGGCGCATCCGAGCCGCCAGCGGCGCCTGGGTTTCGCGGTCCTGCTGGGCCTGGCGGGCGAACATATCTTGCATCCGTGGTTCCTCCTCGCTTGTCGCTCCATGCTACCAGATCGCCCGGCCACCGGCGCCGGCGATCGGGCGTACAGCAGGAAATATGCTGCGAGGAATCTCCATGACCAGCCCTGAACGCCGGTTTCCCATCGATCCGCCGCCCGGCGCGCCAGCGCTCACGCTCCGCCAGCGCCTGGCGCTGTTCCAAACGCCCGCGATGCTGGGTGCCGCCGCCCTGTTTGTCTGCTTCATCGGCATCATCGCCGCCAGCGACGGCCTGTCGCTCGACTCGCTCATGATCTGGGGGTTTTCGCTGATTCCGGCAACCGCCGCCGGGGTCGCCGCCCGCGACGCGCTCGAGGACTCCAGGCGGCCCGCCGAGCGCCGGGTGCTGCGCCTGGAGTCGCTTGACAGCCGCCAGCCGCCCCGCAAGCTCCGGCGCTTCTACGCCCGCTTCGAGTCGCTGGAGCCGTTCGAGGTGAGTTTCACCCAGTACGCCAAGCTCAGCGAGGGCGAGCGCTATCTGGTGATCTACAGCCCGCACAGCGCCATGCTCTGGGCGATCGAGCCCGCCCCTTTTGGCGGCGCGCCCTAGGCTGATGGGCTGAGCGGCTGCCAGTGTCCGATTGGGCGACCATCGGCCTGCGCAGCTGGGTTTGCTGGGCGATTGGGCCGGCGCAGGCTCCGATCAGCCGCCGCTTTCCAGCAGCAGCGCGACAATCGCCGCCGCGTCCTGGCCGGCGAAGGCGCTCGCCAGGACCGAGCGCGCGGGCGGGCTGCCGGCGAGCTGCTGCTCGGTCGGCACGCCCAGCTCGGCGGCCAGGCGGGCGGCGGCAGTGCGGAGCCAGGCCGCCGCCGCCGGATCGCCGCCCCGTTGCGCGCTGGCGGCCAAACCTTCGGCGCAGGCCACCACGCCGGGCTTGACGCCCAGATCCCAGCAGCGGCGCAGCCCGTCGCGGTACAGCCGATCCGCCTCGCCCGCCTCGCCCGCGCCCAGCGCCAGATCAGCCAGGTTGCAGGTGACGCTGGCGACCCCGACGGCGTCGCCGAGCTGGCGGAACAGCTCCAGCGCCTCGCCGTAGGCCGGGCCTGCCAGCTCGGCGCGCCCCTCGTGCAGCGCCACCACGCCCAGGTTGCTCAGGGCCAGGGCGCTGCCTCGGCGGTCGCGCAGGCGGCGGAACAGCTCCAGCGCCTCGCCGTACAGCTCGCGGGCGCGGCCGTAGCTGGCGGCGTTCTTGGCCATGACCCCCAGGTTGTTGAGCACTATCGCCATGCCGCGCAGGTTGCCCAGCTCGCGATAGGCCGCGAGGCTTTGCTCATAGAGCGCGGCGGCCTCCTCCGGCCGCTGGCCGGCCTTGGCAGCGATGCCGCGATTGTTGAGCGCCTGGGCGCGGCCCTGGCGCTCGCCGAGCTGCTCGTAGCGGCGCTGGCTGTCGGCCAGGCTGTCGTCGGCCAGCGCCAGATCGCCGAGGCTGCGGGCCAGGATGCCGCGCTGCTGGAGGGCGTCGGCCAGGCCGCGCCCGTCGCCGAGGTTTTCCGCCAGCGCTTGGCTCTCATCGAGCAGGGCCTGGGCGGCGGGATAGTCGCTCTGGTCGCAGGCCAGGCGGGCGGCGGCGTTGAGGGCGTGCAGCCGCTCGGGCGTCGGGGCGGCGCCGATCGCCAGCGCCTCGTCAAGCCAGCGCCGGCCGTCGGTGAGATGGCCGCGGATGCTCCAGAACCAGCCGAGCGCGGCGGCCAGGCGCAGGGCGCCGCGGGCGTCGTGGCGGGCCAGGGTCAGGCGCAGCGCCGCGCGCAGATTGGCGTGCTCGCGCTCCAGATAATCAAGCCAGGCCGCCTGCGCCGGGCCGTGCAGCGCCGGGGCCGCCGCCTCCGCCAGCCCCAGGTAGTAGCTGACGATATTCTGGCGCATGGCGACGGCGCCGGAGTGGGCCTCCAGCTGCTCCAGCGCGAACTCGCGGATGGTCTCCAGCATGACAAAGCGCGGCTCGCCGTCGTCGTCGGCCTGGCGGCTGACCAGATGATTGTCGAGCAGCGCCTCCAGGCGGGCGGCGGCCTCAGCCAGATCGGCGGGCGCCGGCTGCGGGGCCGCTGCCGGATCGGCGGATTGCCAGAACCGCCCGGGATCGGCGCCGGGATCATCGAGCGCCGCCAGCGCCTCCAGCCGGCAGCCGCCGTCAAACAGGCTGAGCTGGCAGAACAGGGCCTGGAGCGCCGGCTCCAGCAGATCGTAGCTCCACGAGATCGTCAGGCGCAGGCTCTGGTGGCGAGCCGGCAGATCGATCGGGCCGCCGGTGAGCAGCGGCAGGCGCGGCTGGAGCCGACCCCACAGCGCCTCCAGTGTCAGCAGTCGGGCGCGGGCCGCCGCCAGCTCCAGCGCCAGCGGGATGCCCTCAAGGTGGCGGCAGATCGCCGCGACCAATCCGCCGTTGGCCTCGCTCAGCTCGAAGCCTGGCTCGATCGCCTGGAGCCTGGCGACAAACAGCTGGACCGCCGGGCTTTCCAGCAGTTGATCGGGCCCGGCCGGCTCCTCGGCCTCGTCGGCGGGCACCGGCAGCGGGTGCAAGATCAGCAAATGCTCGGCGGCGAGTCGCAGCCGGACCCTGCTCGTCACCAGCAGCTTGACGCCGGGCGCCGCGCTCAGCAGGCCGGCGAGCTGGACGGCGGCCGGCAGCACCTGCTCGAAGTTGTCAAGCACCAGCAGCAGCTGGCGGTCGGCCAGGGCCCGATGCAGCACGGCCTCGATCGGCTCGCCGGCGGCTCCGGCCACCCCCAGCGCCCTGGCGATCGCGCCCTGCACCAACGCCGGGTCTTGCAGCGGCGCCAGATTGACCACGCAGCAGCCGTCGCGGAAGCCGCCGCCCGCCAGCTCGGCCAGCTTGAGCGCCAGCCTGGTCTTGCCCACGCCGCCGATGCCGGTCAGCGCTAGCAGCCGGACATCCTGCTTGCCCAGCAGCCGCTGGGCGGTCTCAAGCTCGGC